>JAAXTT010000122.1 GCA_013336365.1 Peptococcaceae bacterium | reverse complement strand
TGGTTTAAAACCTAGAAGGTCAGGCCAATCTTAAACAGCAACCGGTTTATTCTGAGTCTAAGGGCTGTAATATTCTGGTTGTGTTATCAATAATATCCAGGGTTTCGATTCGGCTGTCTGTAGAGGCCCCCAATTCCTTGAATCTTCGGGCACTCACCAGCACTCTGTTTTCCATTGTCCCTACTGCTTTGTTGTACGCCCTTACTGATTGGTCTAATCCCTTCCTAATATCAGTGAAATGCTCGGTAAGAATTCCAATCCGGTCATAAAGCTGTTTTCCCAAGGTGCTGATGGCTTGGGCATTTTCAGCCAGCTGTTCCTGACGCCAGCCATAAGCCACAGCTCGCAGGAGCGCAATCAGGGTAGTAGGAGTGGACAAGATTACTCTTTGCTCTACTCCCATCTCAATCAGGCTGGGGTCCTGTTCTAAAGCGGCACTGAAAAAGGTTTCTCCGGGCAGAAACAACACGACGAATTCCGGAGAGGTATCAAACTGCTCCCAGTAGGATTTATTGGAAAGCTTTGTCAGATGGGTTCGGATATAGCGGGCGTGGTCCTTAAGCCTGGCTATTCTTATATCATCATCCTGAGTCTCGAGAGATTCAATATAGGCCATAATGGGAGCCTTGGAATCAATAACGATATTTTTATTGCTGGGCAGTCTGATTATCATGTCAGGTCTTAGGCGGCCACCTTCAGATTCCACTGAGCCCTGTTGAATGAAATCACAATATTCCAGCATTCCTGCCATTTCCACCACTCGTTTAAGCTGAATTTCCCCCCACCTTCCACGAACTGAAGGGGTTCGCAGAGCCTTTACCAGGTTGGATGTTTCTGTAGTCAGCTGGACCTGGGTTTTTTGCAGAGATTCTACCTGTTGGGTGAGGGTGGCATAGGCATCAATCCGCAGTTTTTCCAGACTTTGGATTTTTCCATCTACTTTTTCCAGGGATTCCTTCATTGGTTTTACTAACTCATCCACAGCTTTATGCCGGGCATCCAGATCGCTTTTTGCGTTATCCTGATATTTTTCCAGGGTTGTCTTTGCTAATTCCAAAAAGGATTGATTGTTGCTTTTCAAGGCCTCTGAAGAAAGTGCCTTAAAGGCATCAGATAGCTTTTCTTGAGCGTCATTGAGCAAGTTCAGCTTTTCCTGGGCAGCTTTTCTTTCCTCATCCAGCACAGTCTGGAGCTCTGATATCTTCTCTCTTAATCGGGTATTGCTGTCCACAAGCTCCTGATTTTCCAGGTGTGTTTTTTCTAAAGCCTTTTCCAAGTCGGGAATCCTGGTATTTTTTTCTTGGGCGACAGATTTTTCCATGTTCGCAATCTGATATTTTTCTCTCAGCTCATTAAGGGTCAGCTCAAGGGTTCCTACCAAACCTTTAAGATCAACAATCAGCTCTTCCTTCGAGCTCAGCTCCTGAGCCAAAAGAGAGGCATTATTTTCAGCTGCGGCAATTATTTTTTCCTTTGAGCCCTTATTTTTTATGCCGACAACAAACAAACCCAGTAAAAATCCACAAATCAAGCCTGAGATTATAAACAGCAGATCCATTTCATCCCTCCATTTATGGTAGCCCATTATGGATATTATTGATTGTTGCACCAGTCATATATCAAATCTGCCAGCACAGCTATAGTATCCAAATATTCCTTAATCAAAACAAATTCATTGGTGAAATGTGCATTGGCAACATCTCCCGGTCCAAAAATAACCGTGGGAATATTGCCGTAGATGGTGAGCAGTCTCATATCTGAACCATATGGGGCACCTTCCAGTACAGCCTGTCTCCCCAAGGTTGTTTCATAGCTTTTTTTCAGACTCATAACCAAGGGATGGTCCGGATCAATAGCTGCGGGCTCCCAGGCTGCTTGAAACCACTCAATCTTAGGAGGATTTTCTGCCAGCCAGGGGTCTTGGGCAGACAGATCAGCAATCATGTCTTCAAAGGAATTTCTGGCATCCTTGAGAGATTGGTTGAGAAAAACCCCAAGTCTTCCTTCGGCAGTAAGCTTTTCTGCTACGGTAGAGTCCCAGTTTCCGGCCTGGATAGTACCGATACTTATTGGCGCTTTTATAGGGTAACCTGAAAAAAGCTGGGACCAATCAATTTTTTCTTCCCGTGCTTTCTCCCATTCAATTATTCCCTGATGGAGAAAGGAAAACTTTTCTATTGCACTGACCCCTTGGTAACGTACACAGCCATGAGTGGCCAGGCCGGTTACAGTCAATCGGAAGGAAGTGGCCCCAAGCTGTGCCGGCATAAGGGACATTTTGGTTGGCTCCATTACTACGGCGCCGGCAGCTGTGTAGCCTCTGGCAAGACAGGCCAAGGTGCCGCAGCCTCCATCCTCTTCACTGATAACACTTTCCAGTAGAATATCTCCATTTATGGGCAGTCCTGATTTAATGAGTGCCTTTACGGCAAAAATTCCGGCCAAAAGGCCAGATTTCATATCACAGGCCCCTCGGCCGTATAGCTTACCATCCTCTATCAGACCGGACCAAGGATTTTTTTGAACCCAATGGGTTTCAGTGCCTGGGTCTACCACGTCAACATGGCCGTTTAGAATCAAGCTTTTTCCTTTACCTGTACCCCGGAGCCTTCCAACCAGATTGGGTCGTTTTCCCAGATTTTCATGGTTTACCAGATCAAAGGCCGGGTGTTCCTTTAACTCAGCAGTATTTGGATACCAAAGATCGGTCTCCAGTCCCATATCCTTAAGAATACCCTCCAGAAAACGCTGTACATTTTCTTCCTCTCCGGTAATACTGGGAATTTGTACTGCTTTTTGCAAGGTGGCAATAGCCTCATTTTCTAACTCCTTCAAAGCCAGCTGCAATTTTTTTCTATACATTATAATCACCCCGAAAAATTCAAGTTGCATCTAGTATAAACCATATTAATTAGCTTAACTTGTGTTTTTAGTGTAATTTAGATAAAATTATCTAGGAAATGCTTCCGGGAGAGGTGCAAATTGAAAAAAATTGTAAGTGTCAGTCTTGGTTCTTCAAAAAGAGACCATAAAGTTAATGTGGTTTTGCTGGACACTGAATTTGAAATAAGTCGCTTGGGCACCGACGGGGATTTTGATAGAGCAATTGAGCTGCTCAAAGAACTGGATGGCAAGGTTGACGCTATTGGTCTAGGTGGTATAGACCTTTATCTTTATGCCGGCCAAACCAGATATGCTGTGCAGGATGGCTTAAGACTGGCTGAGGTGGTAAAAAACACTCCGGTTGTAGACGGTAGCGGATTAAAGAATAGCCTTGAGAGAGAAACTGTAAGGTATTTGACCCAGCATTCAGATTTGCTGAAGCCCGGGAGTAAGGTGCTTATGGTAAGTGCCCTGGACAGATTTGGTATGGCTCAGTCTCTTACCGATTCCGGCTGTGACATGACCTTTGGTGATTTGATTTTTTCCGCAGGAATTCCGTACCCCATAAAGACCTTGGAGGAATTGGAGGAAATTGCCCGTAAAACCTTGCCGGAAATGACAAAAATGCCCTTTCACATGCTTTATCCCACAGGTAAAAAACAGGATAATCAGGATGATAAAAAGGTAGAGAAATTTGGACATTATTATCATGAGGCCGAGGTAATTGCCGGTGATTTTCACCTAGTAAAAAGATATATGCCCGACGGCTTGAATGGTCAGTTGGTTATTACCAACACCACCACAGCTGAGGATGTGGAATTTATTCGGCAAAAGGGTGTTGCCTATTTGGTTACCACAACCCCTGAATATAATGGCAGATCCTTTGGAACCAATGTAATGGAAGGGGTATTACTGGCTCTGCTGGGTAAAAAATGGGAGGATGTTACCTCAGAGGATTACCTGGAATTGATTGGAAGGCTTGATATGAAGCCCATAATCAGAAAACTGTAGCCTTAATAATAATACCGGAGGTTGAGCATGGCGAGTCATAATGAAATAACCGAGAGCTTGCAGGCATTCGCTGAGGAGTACTCGAACAATAAACGATTAAAGATTATGAATAAGGATTGGAATCGCAAGATTTTAGTACTGGCTAATGACATAGAGTCCGGACATACCCTCGTATTAAATGAAGGGGAGCTTTCATTTACTGAAGGAAATGTAGAAAATCCCGATTTAACCGTAATATCTGACAGTGAAATTTTGGTGGATATGTTTTATGGAGATATCACTCCTGCTGAGCCTTATCTTAAGGGCACCTTGAAAATTATAGGTTCTGAGGATGATATTTTGAGACTGGACTTTATTTCTTTGCTAATTTGGGGTGACTAGGCTTGAGCATGCATAAAAAACTTACCCTGCGCACAATAATTGCTACCAGTGCCGGCCTGACCTTGGCTAGCTCTTCATTTGTAGCAGCAGTGCAGGTGGCGATATTTCTGGTGGGGGACAGTGCCTGGATTGCTATTTTGATTGGCGGCCTTCTTTGTATTGGTGCCGGAGCGTGTTTTTCAGAGCTTAATGGCATTCTTCCTTCATCAGCCGGAATCAGACTATATTTTGGCAGGGCATTCGGGGAAAAATTTGCCCTGATTGTTTCAATTTTTTACATGCTGGTAATAATGGGCGTGGTAGGTGCAGAAAGCTATATTTTAGCCAATGTTCTTA
>JAAXTT010000030.1 GCA_013336365.1 Peptococcaceae bacterium | reverse complement strand
GGGGTATTATAAATAACTAAATTTTTGATGCCAAAAATGTATGTCAGCTCTGTTCTCAGCATTGAGCCTGACCTGTTGTATAACAGGGGTATTCGTTGTGTCCTTTTTGATTTGGATAATACTCTTATTCCCAGAGACCAGATAATTTTGTCCGAGGATGTGTCCTTGTGGATAAAAAGCTTGGTCGATAAAGGAATAAAGGTTTGCGTGGTATCTAACAACGGCCCTGACAGAATTGGCAGAATTGCAGATATATGTACCCTTCCCTTTGTCTGCAGGGCAGCAAAGCCTCGCAGGAACGCCTTCCGTAGGGCGATGAGTATGCTGGATGTAAAAGCTGAGGAAACTGCGGTGGTTGGAGACCAAATATTTACTGATATTTTGGGTGGGAACAGACTGGGACTCTTTACTATTTTGGTAGTTCCTATGCCGGGAAAGGAATATTGGGCCACTACGATGATTAATCGGAGACTTGAAAAGCTGGTAATGAAAAGGATAAAGAGAAAAGTTCCATTGGAGGTTGATTCCAAGTGAGTAAAATAGATGGAAAAACCCGGATTTGCGGAATTTTTGGGTGCCCAGTCGGGCACTCTTTTTCACCGGCTATGCATAATGCAGCCTATAATTATCTGGGAATCAACTGGGTATATATACCCTTTCAGGTTGAGCCCGTGAATCTGCCGGCAGCTGTTGCAGGTATAAGAGCTCTTGGCATGGCTGGGGTTAATATCACAGTTCCCCATAAACAAGAGGCTTTAAGGCTGGTAGATTCCTTGACTCCTGCTGCAAGAATTATTGGAGCAGTAAATACAATTGTCAATTCTCAAGGTGTTTTGACAGGAGATAACACTGACGGAGAAGGCTTCATTAGAGCTCTTGAGGAAGAAACCGGATTTCTTCCGAAGGATGGTACTGCCTTGATATTGGGTGCAGGAGGTGCTGCCAGAGCGGTATCGGTTGCCTTAGCCTTGAATAACGCTCCTGAGGTGATTATTAGCAATAGAACCTTGGATAAGGCTGTTGCTATAGTTGATTTAATCAAGGGTAATACTGAAGCCAAGGCGTCAGCTATCAGCTGGCCGGAATCAGGGAAAATTGGCAGCAATGTGGGAACAGAGTGGGAACAGGTATTAGAAAGAACCTCCTTGATCGTACAGACTACCTCCTTGGGGATGGGTGAAAAAAAGGATTATCCTTTCCCATTTCCATACCATTTATTAAGTAGTAAGCATACAGTAGTAGATTTGGTCTACAATCCCTCTGTAACCGGGTTTATGGAGGGGTGCATCAGCTATGGTGCAAAAGTTTGCAATGGTTTGGGAATGTTGCTATATCAGGGTGCCCTGTCATTCGAGCTGTGGACCAAGGAGGACGCACCCTTGGAAGTGATGAAAAAAACCTTGGATTCTGAGATAATAAAGGCCAAATTTCTTTGATTTTCACATATAATAGCAATAATAGTCTTAAAAAACTGTCAGCCGACAATGAGGTGGTCAATTGTTAAGGTTTGTTACTGCCGGTGAATCCCACGGTCCTGTATTAACTGCTGTGCTGGAAAATCTTCCGGCCGGAATTCCAATCAGCGAGGATTTTGTAAATACTGAGCTTAAACGACGACAAGGGGGATACGGTCGGGGAGATAGAATGAAAATTGAAAGTGACAAAGCAAAATTTCTCTCCGGAATCAGGGGAGGATATACTCTTGGCAGTCCGATTACTATTCAGATAGAGAATAATGACTGGTCAAACTGGTCTGAGATAATGGCTCCGGGACAAGAGGCTCTAACTGGGCAAAGGGTTGTTACCAGACCCAGACCAGGACATGCTGATTTGTCTGGGGCGATAAAATATGGTCATCATGATATGAGAAATGTTCTGGAAAGAGCAAGTGCCAGGGAAACTGCCTCTAGAGTAGCTACAGGTGCAGTGGCAAAGCGATTTCTAGAGGAGCTTGGGGTAGACATTGTCGGTGCAGTAGTTCGAATCGGCAGTATTGCAACAGAAGTCCCTGATAACCTCTCACCAAAACAGCTGAAGGATGCAGTTGAAAAATCAGCCTTAGGCTGTCCGTCTTTGGTTGCGGAAGAGGACATTAAATCAGAAATTGATGCGGCGAAGGAATCAGGGGATTCCTTGGGAGGTATTTTTGAAATACGTGTTTATGGACTTCCTCCCGGTCTGGGAAGCTATTCTTCATGGGACAGGAAGCTGGATAGCAGGCTTGCCGGTGCCATTATGAGTATTCAAGCAATAAAGGGAGTGGAGATTGGCCTTGGTTTTGGGGTAGCAAAAGTACCAGGCTCTGCTGTCCATGATGAAATATTTTATCAGCAGGAAAAGGGCTTTTTTCGCAAAACCAATAGGGCCGGAGGAATTGAGGGGGGTATGACCAATGGCAGCCCAGTGATTGTCAGGGCAGCTATGAAGCCTATTCCAACTCTTTATAAGCCTATGCAAAGTGTAGACATAATAACCCGTGAGCCCTTTGAGGCCTCAGTAGAAAGATCAGATTGCTGTGCTGTTCCGGCTGCCCGAGTTGTGGGAGAAGCGGTAGTTGCTTGGGAAATTGCCAGAATTTGTCTGGAAAAGTTTGGTGGCGATACCTTGAGTGAGATAAAAGAAAGATGGAATCTATACAAGAATAGAGTTTTAGAGTTTTAGTTTTTTTAGGAAATAATTCCTTAAGACATATGGTTTTTATGCTAAAATCCAGGAATGACAATTTGGAGAATATATTATGAAAAACATAATTTTAATCGGCTTTATGGGTACCGGAAAAACAACATTAGGCAGGGTGTTGGCCCAGAAGCTGGGCCGGACCTTTGTGGACACAGATCAGGAAATTGAAAAAAAACTGGGGATGACAGTAGCAGAGATTTTTGATAAGCACGGCTCGGAGTACTTTAGAACTCAGGAAGCCTTGATTATTAAAGAATTTTCTTCAATTAGCAATCTAGTAATTGCGACTGGAGGCGGTGCTGTTCTCAATCCGGCAAATGTGGCTATTTTAAAGAAATCCGGACAAACGGTACTCCTTTGCTCTTCCGGCGAGGAAATATTAAAAAGACTTGATTCAACGGAATCCAGGCCATTGTTGAGTAGTGCAAGGGATGTGAAAAGCAGAATTGAGGAGTTACTGATTGAGAGAGAGTCTTCTTATGAAGCTGCTGCCGATTTTAAAGTCAACGTAGATAATTTAGATAAAGACGCAATCGCAGAAAAAATTATCGACCTGCTGCCAAAGAAAAATCGGTTTGTGACAGACCAAGTAACTATTGATCTGGGGGCAAGGAGTTATACTATTCATGTAGGCCATAATCTTTTATCTTGCCTGAAGAGCAGGTTAAGAGAAATTGTTGATAGCAATAAAGTAATGATTGTGACTAATCCAGAGATAGATGCACTTTATGGAAATATATTAAAGACCCAGCTGGAGGCTTTGGACATTTTTCCTGTAATGGGAGTAATTCCTGAAGGGGAGAGATATAAAAGTCTAGCCACTGCAGAAAGACTTTATGATATTGCCTATAAAAATGAGGTTGACAGACAAACTCCAATCATAGCTCTAGGTGGAGGAGTTATAGGGGATCTTGCAGGATTTGTGGCGGCCACCTATATGAGAGGGGTGCCTTTTATTCAAATTCCTACTACACTTTTGGCACAGGTAGACAGCAGTGTAGGTGGAAAGGTTGCTGTAAATCATCCGAGAGGCAAGAATATTATCGGAGCATTTTATCAGCCGGAGGCAGTATTTACTGATCTTTCCACCTTGGACACCTTACCTGAAAGGGAAATCAGAGCCGGGTTGGCAGAGGTAATTAAATATGGGGTTATTTTTGACGGCGAGTTTTTTGTCTGGTTGGAGGATAATATCGAAAAGGTTTTGGCGTTGAATCCGGAGGCTATAAAAAAGGTAGTAACAATTTCTTGTCAGTCCAAGGCTGCAGTTGTCAAGGAGGATGAAACCGAACAGGGAATCAGGGCAATCCTCAATTATGGGCATACTCTTGGTCACGCAGTAGAGGCGTTAACAAATTACAAGGTGTACAGACACGGTGAGGCAGTTTCCATAGGAATGGCTGCTGCAGCCAGGTTAGCTGTAAACATGGGTGGATTCGATCAGGCCAGTGAAAAGAGGATTATTGGATTGTTAAAAAGAGCAGGTCTTCCTGTTGATATTCCTGTCAAATTAAACAGAGATAATTTGCTCAGCTTAATGAAGAAGGATAAAAAGGCAGTATCATCAAAATTAACCTTTGTGCTTCCGGTTTCAATAGGAAGTGTAGAAATAATAAAAGATATAGATGAAAAGGTTGTTTTAAAAAGTATTTAATATCAACAGATTATAGTCGACAGTCTTGGTATAATAGTCAGCAGGTTTTATTACAGGAGGTATATATTTGATTAAGAAAGTAACACTGGCAAATGGAATTCAGCTTCTTACAGAGGATATTCCTTATGTGCGCTCTATGGCTGTTGGAGTATGGGTAAATGTTGGTTCTCGGGATGAGAGTGAGGATATTGCAGGTATTTCCCATTTTGTTGAGCACATGATGTTTAAGGGAACAGGTAAAAGGACTGCAAAAGAAATTGCAGAGGCACTGGATGCAGTGGGTGGGCAGCTTAATGCGTTTACAACCAAGGAGTATACCTGTTATTATGCTAAGGTTTTGGATGAACACATGGAACTGGCCTTTGATATTCTATCGGACATGCTGTTTAATTCAAACTATGCAGCTGAGGATATTGACCGAGAGAGAAATGTGATAATTGAAGAAATAAAAATGTATGAAGATACACCGGATGAATTGGTTCATGATATTTTTTCCAGCACAATTTGGAAAAATAATTCTCTGGGCAGACCTATAATTGGCTATTCCCAGGTTATTGAGGCCCTAGGCAGGGATTCCTTTGTGAAATTTATGAAAAAATATTATCAAGCACATAATATAGTAATTTCTGTAGCGGGTAATATCGACCATGATTTGGTAGTTGAAAAAATCAACAACTATTTTGGTGAGGTTAAGGGAAAACCATATAAAAGGCAGCTGGAGCAACCGATTCCGGAAATGGAGGTTGTCTGCCGTTCCAAGGATACTGAACAGGTTCACCTTTGTATCGGTAGCAGCGGACTGCCACTGGATCATCAACAGGTTTATACTTTCCAACTGGTTAACACTATATTGGGAGGTGGTCTCAGCTCTAGACTCTTTCAGGAAATCAGAGAGCAAAGGGGTTTGGTCTATTCCATATATTCTTACCATAGCTCCTATTATGATACAGGATTATTTTGTATCTATGCCGGTCTTTCCAAGAAAAATGTGGAGTCAGCTCTGGAGTTAATTTTTAAGGAATTGAAGGAAATCCGTAATAAGGGTATTTCCAAGGAAGAGCTTAGAAGAGCAAAGGATCAGCTAAAGGGGAATTTATTACTCAGTCTTGAAAGTGTCAGTACCAGAATGAGCAGATTGGGGAAATCCCAGTTATACCTTGGCAAGGTATTGACTCCAGAGGATATTGTAGATAAAATCGAGCAGGTTAAAGTCGAGGATGTTTTTGAATTGGTGGCGAATAGGTTTGATCCGGCCAATTTTTCTATAGCAAGTGTGGGTCCCTGGGATGATTATTTATCTATGGAAAAAATTATTGGCAGAGGATAGTCATACAGCCCATGGTTTTTCATGATCAAAAATTATAGATGCACTTCAAATATTAGAGTGGGACGCTGATATTGGGGGTGCATTTTTCATGGCAAAATACTGTTTGCTGAAAGCTTGCTATTTTATTTTGTTACTTTAGTAAATATTATTGCTATTACTGTTAATAATATATTAGAATAAATTATTATGCATTTTTTTTAAGGGTGATTTGCTGTGAATTTTCTTGTAACCGGGGGCGCAGGATTTATTGGCTCAAATTGTGTGGAATCGCTATTATTTTATGGGCATAAAGTCAGAGTTATTGATAATTTTTCAACTGGCAGAATTGAAAATTTAGCTATGATTATGGATAAAATCGAGCTGATTAATGCATCCTTGGAGGATTACCGGATTGCCAGACAGGCTGTAGAGGGAATAGATTATATTATTCATTTGGCAGCCATGCCTTCAGTACAGTTTTCAATTGATGATCCTGTCAAATCTAACGAAAGCATGGTCACCTCATCACTTGCTCTCTTTAAGGCTGCTGTCTAATATGTAGAAATAAAGGGAATAGTTAAAGCTGTTTCTGCTGAAGCCTAAGGAAACAATCCGGTACTCCCTAAGAAGGAGGATATGTTTCCTGAGCCCTTGTCGCCTTACGCTGTTTCCAAGCTTGCCCAAGAGTATTATGGTAGGGTTTTTAATTATTTGTACGGGTTGAAGATTACTTCTCTGAGGTTCTTTAATATTTATGGTCCAAAGCAGAATCCAAGTTCCAATTATTCCGGGGTAATATCAATATTTTTAGCGGAAATGTTAAGTGGGAAGAGACCTGTTATTTATGGCGATGGCAACAATACCAGAGATTTTGTCTATGTAGACGATGCAGTTAACAGTATT
The DNA here is from genome assembly GCA_013336365.1 of Peptococcaceae bacterium. Taxonomy (GTDB): domain Bacteria; phylum Bacillota; class Desulfotomaculia; order Desulfotomaculales; family Desulfocucumaceae; genus JAAXTT01. Next base: position 6,408 of record JAAXTT010000030.1, on the reverse strand, counting down.
ATTAAGGCCTGTTTTATCGAGAGGGAAACCAGTGAGGTTATCAATATAGGGACTGGCAAAAGTACATCTTTAAACAGTCTTGTGAAAACAATAAATAATATAATCGGAGCAGATTTACAACCAAAATATTTGCCCTTCCGTCAGGGAGATATTCTTCATTCATTGGCAGATATTTCTAAGGGCAAAAGTTTATTGACCTACATGCCGAAGTATACTATTGAGGAAGGAATGACAAAACTTATTGCGTATCTGGCAGACAATAAAGTGCCATAATGCCTACTATGCAGATAAGTATTGTTTTATTAAACAATTATGCTAAAATATTAAAAAGAAATATTCTTAATATTTAGTCTAAATGAAAGGTGATAGCTTTGTTGAGTCAGGATAGAATCAAAGTAATGCTTTCAACAGAAGGCACATATCCATTTCATCAGGGAGGGGTCAGTACCTGGTGCAATGTTTTAGTTGATAAACTGCCGAATGTTGATTATACAATTTACAGCATTATTATGAATCCCTTTGTAACTCAAAAGTTCAGTTTGCCTGAAAGAACAAAGCTTATTAAGGTTCCTCTTTGGGGGACTGAGGAACCGAGCGAGCATCTGACAACACCATTCTCAAATATATATACTGCAAAAAGGTATACAGACAGCAGGGTTGTTGAAATGGAATTTCTACCTTTATTCAGGGATCTTATAGAAGAGATTCTGAGCGTGGATAAAAAACCGATGAGGTTTGGACAGACCTTGGTAGAAATGCATAAATTCTTCAGAGAGTATGATTATAGGAACAGCTTTAAATCCGAGGCGACCTGGGAGGTTTTCAAAACCACAATCAGGGATTTTGCCGCCAATAGCAACAACAAGCTGGCAATGCCCAGTGTCCATGATCTTATTAACAGTATGGGCTGGTTATATAGATTTTTGGTTATTTTAAATACTCCAATGCCAAATGTTGACGTTAGCCATTCAGCTGCCGCTGCGTTTTGTGGGATACCTTGCGTTTTGGCCAAGCTGGAAAATAAGACGCCTTTTCTTCTGACAGAGCATGGAGTTTATTTGAGAGAGCAGTATTTATCAATTTCAAGAAGGGGCCAGTCTTCATATCTAAATACCTTTTTAGTGAGAATGATTCATTCAGTAACAGATTTAAACTATTATCTGGCTGACCAGGTTTCTCCGGTCTGTGCTTATAATACCAGGTGGGAAAAGAAATTCGGGGTATCACCGGATAAGATAAAGGTTATTTATAATGGAGTAGACAAGGATATATTTACGCCTTCTGAGTACAAGCTGAAAAAATCCAATCTGACAGTTGTTGTGGTGGCAAGAATAGACCCAGTCAAGGATATATTAACCTTGATTAGAGCTGCAGCTATTGTAAGGCAAAGAATTCCGGATATAAAATTTATAGTTTATGGATCTGTTTCGGTTCCTGATTATTATGAGGAGTGTCTTGCCTTACGCAGAGAATTGGATATTGAAGAGATGTTTATTTTCGCCGGGCATACTAACGATATACCTGCAGCTTATCGTAGTGGGGATGTTGTTGCACTATCCAGTATTACGGAAGCCTTTCCCTATTCGGTAGTGGAGGCGATGATGTCAGGCAAGCCGGTTGTAGCAACAGATGTGGGTGGTGTTAAGGAGGCTGTGGGTGACTGTGGAATTGTGGTCAGACCCGAAAGGCCTGATGAATTTGCAAGAGCTTTAATGATGTTTTTGGAAAATCCCGATCTTCGTTATTCTATGGGCAAGGAAGCCAGGGAGCGAGCCCTGAACTATTTCACCATTGAAAAAGCACTAGGCATGTATATGAGCAGCTATCGGACATTAGCAGGCGAATTGGAGCCGGGACAGCTTATTTCAATAAATCTGAAGAAGCAAAATTTACTGGCAGAAAGAGGATATGCCTTTATGGAGATAGGATTTTGGCAGGAGGCAATTATTCAGTTCAGAGCGGCAATAAAGACTGATCCGGGTTCAGTTGCAGTTCCCGTACTTTTGTCAGAAATAGCAGAGGCATATAATAAGCTGGGAGAATTTGATTTTGCGTTCAGTGAGCTTGAAAAGGCAGAAGCAATGGTGATTTATACAGAAGAGAGAAGGATTGCCTAATAGATTGGGAGGTATGGTATTTATGAAAAAAACATGGAAGAGGTCTGTCTGGGGCTACAGTCCCAAGGATTTTGACCGACATGTTGCAAAAACAGTCCAGGAATATAAGGAAGTCGTTATAAAGCTAAAAGAGCAGCTGGCAGATGAGGTTCATCAAATAGAGCTGATTAAGATGGAAATAAACAGACTAGAGAGTGAGATTGCTGAATACAAGGCTATTGAAGTTGAAATAACGGGTCTTTTGCTACAGTCCCATCTTGATGCGTCTACAAGGATATTTGCTGCTATCCAGGAGTCAGAAAAAACAGAGAGATATGCTGAAGATATGGTTGCAGAGAGAAGAGCTGAGTTGCTCAATTTGAGAGTAGCTATTGATAACATAAGGGAAGAAATCAGTTCGGTTGCAACTCATTATTTAACAGTAAAGGGAATAGCTGAAGGAGAGTAAATATGCCGGGCATTTCTGGAAAATTTTTAGGATATAACAAGCAGCAGGTGGAAACGCAATTGGAGGAGATGAATTCCTCTCAAAAAAATCAACTGCTATTGCTGCAAGAAAATATTAATGCCTGTTTTCAAGAGCGGAACAATTTGCTGCAGGAAAAAAAACTATTGATTAAGCAACGACAGACCTATATGGAGAAAGCGATTGTTCTGGAGCATGCAAGAAAAAGGGTCAATAAATCCTTGAAGTCTATAGAAAACGCCACTGAAGATGAAATAAGTGCAATAGATTTAGAGAAAGCTGAGAAAATTGCCTTTAACAGCAAATATGCAGTTGATATTGAAAGGGAAATAACCAGCACCAAAAACCAGCTGGAGGAAATTCTTAAGGGGATTATTCAGCTTGGCGGGCACCAGGACCGCATAATTGTCAAAGAGGAAGAATCTATAGACAAGGTTGCGGGAACTATATTTCCACTAATAAGCAAATCACGAATAGTTTCAGCCATGAAGGATGATGTTATAGGGAAGTCTGTGGTTTGTTCCAATGGATCTTTGTTGGGTAAAGTGGAGAAAATAGACAATAATGAGGTAAATAATGAAATAAAAGGGTTTTTTCTTAGCGGAGGTATTTATATATTAGCTGATTATGTTGTGGCGGTAAAAAATGACGCCCTCGTTATTTCAGCTGACTGGCAGGATAAAAATAATTTACTGAAGGCAGAAACCAGCTATGAGAAGTTGGAAAATATTAAGAAAATAATTGAAAAACACTGTGTATCCGATGAAAACAAGAAACATCTGACAGAACAAAGGATAGACAGTGTTGCAGAGCCTGTTGGAGGGGAAGAAAGCAAACCCTCAGGCATTCACAATAATGACAATGAAGAATCTCAGATTCCAAGTGGAAGCTTCTGGGATGCTCCTGCTACCGGTAAACTATCTGGAGGGCTGCTGCCGGCGGAGGAAAATATCGTTTATATAGAACCACCTGGGTCATCAACAGAAACAGATTCAGCTTTGAATGATAATCCAATCAATTCAAGCACAGTGGTGAGCAGAGAAATTAAAACTGTCAGGCACAAATATATTGTTGGCAAGCTGGCTGGTGAAGATCTGGCGGACAGTAAAGGGGAAATTGTGATCCGGAAAAATGAAATAATTACTCCGGAAATAATTGATAAGTCAGAAAGAGAAGGAAAACTGGCTGAGTTGATTGTTAATATGATTATACCAGGTCTGGAATAAAACGTTATGGAATTGGTAAAAAGAGCTGCTGTAAAGCCTGATATAAATAAAGTATCCTTAGAAAGCTTAGTTCAGGAAGTTCTGAGCTGTCATGTTCAGCCTGAGGATAAATATGAGATCGCAGCTATATTAGAATCTTTAGGCTGGACTGACAGTATGGCTAAAGATGTCTTTGGTGTTGAAGATGTTTTTGTTCTGGCGGAGAGCATATGGGATTCAATCAAGAGTGGAATAACCTTTGTTCCGGCATTATCCGCAGCAGAATTATCCATATTTGCTTATATTGTTCTTATCCTAAGAAGTTTTCTCAGAGGCACGATTTTTGCCTTGCCAATGGCAGTGTCTGTTTTATCCATGCTGACTCTACGATACTCCTTATCCTCCTACGAATACCTATCCCTTGAAAATGCTACAAGCATAGCCATCGGCACAATATTAAGCTTTGTAGCTGTGGGTGGATTTACCCAGGCTATTGCCCGCAGGGGCTTTATGTATGTTGGACAGGGGCATTATTCCATAGCCCGAAGGGTAACCTTTCACCTGCTCAAGGTGGGGTATGTGATATGCCTTTTGGCTGCACTTCTGTTTTTAATTTTTAGTGTTGTTTTTTCGGTTTTTCCCTGGAACATGACATTAATTAGCATCCTTTATTTTCTCTTTCTTTGTGCAATATGGCTTTCAGTGACTATTATGTACATTTTGCAAAAGGAAATATTCTTCACAGGGCTTTTTATTGGCGGAATTGGCGTTGTTTTTATTTTCTTTACTGTAATCGGACTAAATATTATAATTTCCCAGGTTATTGCATTGTTTGCAGTATCTGCCGTAGGCATTGTCGCTGCTCAGTATTTTTTCATAAAGGCTGAAAAGGAAATGGAAAAGGGTATAGCACCCCAGCTACCTCGCCTGTCTATCATTGCCTTTACAAGTATTCCCTACTTTATTTACGGGTTCCTATATTTTTCTTTTCTTTATGCTGATCGTATAATTGCCTGGTCCACCAATAATCTGTACATGCCATACCTTATTTGGTTTAGGGGTGAATATGAGCTGGGTCTTGACTTTGCACTGCTTACTCTCATTTTGCCTATGGGGTTGGTCGAGGTGGTAGTGAATGAGTTTATGATGAATTTGGAAGCAAATCAGAAGAATCATACTATGTCCGATTTAAGGGTTCTTAAGGAAATATATCTTCGTTTATATATAAAAAGAGGCATTTTTATTATGGTTTTTTCTGTTATAAATTCTATTGGACTATATTTTATATTAAGAATATTGAGTTTAACCGGCATTATGGAGCTGAACATATTTACCACGGCCACCACAAGCTTTGTCTTTATCTGGGCAATTGTGTCATATACCATTTTTACAATTGCCTTGTTGAATGCCCTAATATTATTTTGTTTTTCCCAGCCTGAATTAGTATATAAACCTCTTGTTTTTTCCTTGTTGCTAAATTTGGTTCTGGGCTTTATGCTGAGCAGATGGGTTGATTACAGCTGGGCGATTTTTGGACTTCTGGTAGGCACAATTGTTTTCACATATCTGACGACCCGGGCAGTTTTCAAACTAATCAAAAATTTGGATTATTATTTGTACTCTGCTTCATAAGAAGGGATTATTTTGTATTCAGATTTTAATAATCAGCTCCTGAATATTTTTCGTTGTGGGTTTGCCTTTTCTATTGTTTATTTGCTTTGGCCATTTTTTTTATTCAATGATAGGCAGCTGAGCCTGGATGGTTTTGTTTCCAGGTATGCAAAAATGGTTTTTTTGACTATAGTGTTGGGGTATGTGCTGATTGTTTTGAAGCTTTATGAAGTAATATCGTTAGTGGCTATATTTTTTTTCTTGTCCCTGTATAAGGCGACAAATGGCGGATTATGGAGAAGAAAATCAAAGGTATCTGCCAATAGGGGCATTAATTGGTTTTTTGATTTACTGGATGGGCAGGTGCATATAGGGGGAACAATAAGGAAAGGGTTAAATAGATTTGCTTTTGTATTTCAACAAGTCCTATTTAATAATTTTGGAAGCTTTGTTGCCGTAGCTAACAGCCTTTTGTTTGCAGCGGTTTTTTTGTTTTCCTCCTATCTGCGCTTTTATGATGCAATTATGCATGCCGCTCCAGCTATGTCTGATGCCTATGTTACCCTAGCTTGGATGAAATATATGGACCAAAGATTATTGTTTCATGACGGCATATATCCCCAAGGGTTTCACATATATCTTTCAATTATCAGAAAATTTGCAACCAATGATCATTTGTATATTCTTAAGTATATAGGACCCATGAACACAGTTTTAATAACCTTGGGGCTATATTTTTTTATATTAAAGATTACCAAACAGATCTTGCCGGCTATTATGGCGGCCTTTGTTTTTGGAGTTTTAGGGGGTTCTATCACAGGTATTGAATGGAGCCGGCAGGTTTCCACCAACTCACAGGAATTTGCCTTGGTTTTCCTTCTGCCCGCTTGGTATTTTATTCTCAGTTATCTCCAGAGCAGTAACAAATCCTATTTATGGACTGCCTTTGTCTGCTGCGGAATAATCGGTTTGGTTCACACCATTGTTTTCTTATTTCTGATTATTGGTG
>JAAXTT010000238.1 GCA_013336365.1 Peptococcaceae bacterium | reverse complement strand
CCAGGCAGAGAGGCTCTTTGGTAGCCTTTGAAACCGGTGATTCCAATGCCTATGGTTTGGAAAATGCTCAGGAAAGAGGAGAAATGTTTATCGGCCCGGGAGTTTCGGTATACAAGGGCATGGTTGTGGGAGAACATTCCCGTCCCGGGGATTTGAGCATTAACGTTTGCAAAAAGAAACAGCTCAGCAACATGAGAAGCTCCACTTCGGAGATTTCAGTGAAGCTGGTACCACATAAAACCTTGACCTTGGAGGCGTGTCTGGAATTTATCGCTGATGATGAACTGGTGGAGGTAACTCCTAAATCAATCAGAATGAGGAAAAGTTGATAAACAGAATTCAGCTTCCGGTCTTTGGCTGATAGCTGCAAAGGTTGGTATTGTTGTGAAAATTCGCAAAAAAAGGTCCGGCAGGACAAGGAAGCTGTCCCCAGGGGCAGTAGTAATTATATCGGTCTTGATGGTGATGCTGGCCAGTGGAGGTCTGATTTGGTTTCTTAACCAGGGGCCGGATTTCCCCGATATTTCCTATGTGCCAAAAAACAACTGGGGTGGGATTGACTGGAGTGACAATTCTCCCGAGGACTATTCTCAGCTACCGGCCTTTTTGGACAGCTTTGCCTCAGGTACAGGAGGGTCCGGTTTATACGGTAAGCCCTTGCCTTCCATGAGTGAGGGGGAGAGATTGACAGCAATCAATCAAAAATATAAAGGTGCCTTCAATAGCCTGGAGAGCTTCTATAATGGGGAAATAGCCCGGTTGGTAGGAGCGGCCAAAAGAGATTATCAGGCCTCCAAGGATGGGCTTAAGGACACCTCCACCACAGCTCTGGCAGTTCAGTACTATAGTGCCGGACAGAGTTTGGAAAGAGACTGTGACCGGAAATTCGAATATGTTTTGAATGAAATGAAAAAAGAGCTTAAAATCAATGGCTTGCCTATGGATTTAGCCACTCAGGCCCAGGAAAAATACTCTGCTCAAAAAAGTGCCAGAAGAACAGAGATATTGATGAAGGGTGCGATTGCCGGCAATGATTGATCTTCATGTGCATATATTGCCCGGCCTTGATGACGGACCCGCTGAGCTGGCTGAATCTCTGGCTATGGCAAGAATGGCTTTGGCTGACGGAGTTTCCTCCTTGGTGGCTACACCTCACTTTATCAAGGGTGCCTTTAACAATACGAAAGACGATATCCTCCGGGCTACAGAGCACTTTCGGCAGCAGCTGGACAAAGAAGGGATAGCCTTGGAGATATATTCCGGGGCGGAATATATGCTGGATCCTGAGCTTCCCGCCATGCTGGAGGACGGCAGGGCTTTGACCATAAATAATGGGGGCAGATACCTTTTAATTGAATTCCCTATGCTGGGCATACCCGGCTACGCCAGACAGATATTATATGAGCTTCAGCTTCAGGGAGTAACTCCCATTATTGCCCATCCGGAAAGAAACAGCTCTCTGATTAAGGAGCCCCGGCTTTTGGAGTCTTTTTTAGATTTGGGAGTGCTCAGTCAGGTTACCTCCGGCAGTCTTGCCGGTCTTTTCGGTCCCAAGGTCAAAGAGTTGGGTTGGTATTACCTTCGACAGGGAATGTGTCATTTGATTAGCAGTGATGCCCATTCCACCGGAAAAAGGGCATCCTCTTTAGGTTTGGTAGCAGAAGCAGTCAGCCTAGAGCTGGGACAGGAGATCAGAGAGTTGCTTATCTCCCAAAACCCCGGATGGATTATTCAGGGGGAGGATGCAAGGTCCTGTCCAATAAGCAACACCTCCTCAGGAGCCGGAGGGCGTGGTTTTTTT
>JAAXTT010000237.1 GCA_013336365.1 Peptococcaceae bacterium | reverse complement strand
CCCATATTCTTTCCGTCAGCTGACTCCATAATTGAAGGAAAGTGCTGGGTTCCATTCCAGGCCACATAACCAATGCCGCCACCTAAAAATATTTTTGTGCCCAGACCGATAGTCATAAAATAGGGGTCCTTCAACAGAGGACTTAATTGACCGGCTGTTGAGTAGTGAGCATTTCCCAAGTCAGGCTTAAGCAATCCCATGTAGGTATAAATATTTCTGTTTCCAAGATTGACAGCACAATTATAGTTTTGATAAGCATTTCTTGGATTGAAAAGCAAGGCTTCATTGATATCAGCAAGTGTAATGGTGGTTTCTATCTCTTTTTTCGGATAGCAGTCAGTGCCATAGCTAGTTGCTTTAAGCCTAACAGATCTGCCGGCAACCAGGTCTTCAATTACGTGACCGCCCCCATATTTAAACTCTCCAGGGAAATTGTTGTTAAGCGGATCATCATCCGGAACCTCAGTGGCACCGATATAGGCATCAACAGCAGCAATGCCGGCATAAGCAGAGACGTTATTCAGCCAGACCTTTTGCATTCTTATTCTGGGTGAAGAGTGACCAAAATTTAAAAATGCTCCGGAGGAACACATGGGAGCAAAGGTTCCTGTAGTTACAACATCAACCTGCTGAGCAGCTTTCGAAACACCTTTCTCTTTAACTAAGGAAACAAATTCCTCAGCATTCAATACCACTGCGTTTCCTGATTTTATTTTTTCATTAATTTCAGAATAGCTTTTTGCCATTAGAACCATCCCTTCATAATTAGCTTGACTAGAGATTAATAAAGCCCCTTCCTGATAGAAGAGGCTGCATAAATCTGCTAAAACTTATCTATCAGAAGTATCATAACCTCTGCAGGAATTAGCACCATGCTATAGGTGATAGCTGGTTGCCGGGCTTCATAGGGCCAGTCCCTCCACCACTCAGGATAAGAAATCGTATTCTTTTTCTACTGGAAAGTATAACAATATAGGAATATTGCTGTCAATGGTAATTTCCAAATACAGTATAAAACATAAAAATAATACGATTAAGTAAGAATAAGGATAAAATACAAGCTAAACTCAGCATTTTTAGCTTAAATAAAGGATTATAATCTTTTTTCAAGGATTGAACAGAGGATTGAAAAGGAGTAATTTTAAATAGCTTTGTTGCCAATATTTTTCATGAGGCACCGGAAGGGAAAAGTAGACAGGATTGGATAATATTAAAGAATTCTTCTCAGGCATATGGAAAAGGAATCAACGGATTCAGCTTACCTCTCCTCAGGTTATGCTGCTGGGCTTTGCCTTAATAATTTTAGCCGGGACAATCTTACTGTTGTTGCCCCAGATGACTAGTCAAGGAAGACATACCAGCTTTTTGACTGCACTTTTTACCGCCACTTCAGCAGTATGTGTAACCGGATTAGTTGTAGTGGATACCGGGACTCATTGGACCTTGCCGGGACAGGTTGTAATTATGCTTTTGGTTCAAATTGGCGGTCTGGGCTTTATGACTATGGCAATGGTCTTTTTTATGGTTTTAGGCAAAAAAATCGGTCTTAAAAACAGGCTGCTGATGCAGGAATCTCTCAATCATATCAGCCTTCAAGGTGTTGTTAAGCTGGTAAAGAACATCTTTATTTTTTCAATAGTAATTGAGCTGCTGGCTGCCTCTATTTTGGCGGTGAGGTGGCATAGTGATATGAGCCTGGCAAAGGCTTTATGGTTTGGGCTATTTCATGCTGTAACCGCCTTCAATAATGCCGGCTTTGATCTATTTGGAGGTTTTAAGAGCCTGACGGGATATGTAAGGGACCCGGCAGTCAA
>JAAXTT010000121.1 GCA_013336365.1 Peptococcaceae bacterium | reverse complement strand
TATCAGGGTGGTGCCGATTCCCGGTCCCAGTGCATCCTTGTCTGCATTGATAGTGTCAGGATTTCCCAGTGATAGGTTTTGCTTTGAGGGGTTTCTTTCTTCCAAGGGATCTGTCCGCCGCGTGGAGCTGGAGGCACTTAAAAGGGAAGAAAGGACGATAATTTTATACGAAGCTCCCCATAGGCTACTGTCTACCCTAAAAGATATTTCTTCAATATACGGTGAAAGGCAGATATGTGTGGCCAGAGAACTAACAAAGCATTTTGAGGAAATATGGCATGGAAGTGCAGCTGAGGGAGTGGAGAAGTTTACCAAAGTATCTCCAAGAGGGGAGATTACCTTAGTTATTCAAGGATTCCAGGCAACTCCGGGAGATGAAAGGATATACAGTGAGGAGGATTTAATGCAGCTGGTCAGAAAAATGGAAGAAAATGGTTCAACTAGGAAAGAGGCTTTGAAGGAGGCTGCTAAGATTTCAGGACGGCCGAAGAGGGAAATTTATTCGCTTTTGGTTGAAGAAAAAAGGGAAAGCATTGAATAATGCCTTCCCAATAATTTACTAGTGGGTGATTTCAGATATTTCCTTGATACAGGCCATGCAAACCCGCCTATTCCTGTAATCCTGCACATCTAAAGCGCTCCCGCAAAAAACACACGCAGGCTCATATTTTTTGAGGATTATTTTTTCGTTATCCACGTATATCTCAAGGGCATCCTTTTCATCTATTCCCATGGTACGCCTTAATTCAATAGGGATAACTACTCTGCCAAGTTCGTCAACTTTTCTGACAATTCCGGTAGACTTCATTTGTCCACCCCTTTCGAGTTTTTCAACAATCAGCGGGTATCTGATTTCAACTAAAACATACCAATGATTACCAAAAAAGTCAATCAATGCAAAGTTATTTAAGATATTGTTAAGGTTTGTGGCAGCTTAGGGCAATTTCTTGACAAAGGACAAACAACAAAGTTAAAATTTGAAGGACCTCGGTCTCCGGCTTTAGTCGTGGAGGGAGGTTTTGTTATGATATAATAAATTATTGCAGTTTTTATTTTTTTCAGTATTTTAAAGGAGCGATCTCAATGATTGAAAAGAAAACCTTCTATATTACAACTCCAATATACTATCCCAGTGACAAGCTACACATAGGCCATGCTTACACAACTGTGGCAGCAGATGCTTTTGCCAGATTCAAAAGGCATACCGGATATGATGTTTGGTTTCTTACGGGAACCGATGAGCATGGGCAGAAGATTGAACGGGTGGCAAATTCCTGTAATAAGACCCCAATTGAATTTGTTGATGGAATTGTTGCCGGGATAAGGAATCTTTGGGATAAATTGGAGATAAGCCACGATGATTTTATTCGAACCACTGAGGAAAGGCACAAAAAGGTGGTTGCAGATATTTTTGAAAGACTTCATAAACAGGGTGATATATATAAAGCCAGCTATGAGGGCTGGTACTGTACTCATTGCGAAGCCTTTTGGGCTGAAAGCCGTCTAGAAGAAGGCAATTGCCCGGATTGCCAAAGAGCAGTAGAGATGCTGAAGGAAGAGAGTTACTTTTTTAAGATTTCAAAATATGTGGACAGATTGCTTACCCATATTGAGGAAAATCCCCAGTTTATCCAGCCGGTTACCAGAAAAAACGAAATGGTAAGCTTTATCAAAAGCGGTATGGAAGATCTTTGTGTTTCCAGAACTACCTTTGACTGGGGGATAAAGGTGCCCTTTGAGGAAAAGCATGTAGTGTATGTTTGGGTTGATGCGCTGACAAACTATATTTCTGCATTGGGCTATGGAACTTCTGATGACACGCTGTTTAAAAAGTTTTGGCCGGCAGATATTCATTTGGTTGGCAAGGATATTGTGCGTTTTCACACTGTTATTTGGCCCTGTATTTTGATGGCTATAGGACTGCCTTTGCCTAAGCAGGTGGTAGGACATGGCTGGTTGCTTCTTGACTGTGGCAAAATGAGCAAGTCCAAGGGTAATGTCGTTGATCCCTTGGTGTTATTGGAAAAATATGGAGTGGATGCAGTTCGTTACTATCTTTTAAGAGAGCTTTCTTTTGGTAATGATGGTCTTTATACTGAGGATGCCTTAGTAAACAGGATTAATAAGGATTTAGCCAATGATTTGGGCAATTTGGTAAGTCGGACCATGGGAATGGCGGACAAATATTTTAATGGAGTTATTAGTTATTCAGGTTTGGTTGAGGGGCCTGATTCCGAACTTATTGACCTTGCCCTTGCTACTCCCGGAGAGGTTGAGAATATGGTAGACAAACGGGATCTTTCCGGTGCCTTGGCTAGCCTTTGGAAGTTGGTTTCGAGAGCAAACAAATATGTAGATGATACAACCCCTTGGACTTTGGCAAAAAATCATGAATCCAAAGAGCGTTTGAATAATGTGATTTACAATCTGGTTGAGGCTATTCGTTTTATTACAGTAATTTCGGTGCCTTTTATGCCCAATATGGCCCCCAAGGTGTGGGAGCTGCTAGGTATTGCTGATCTTCCGGAGCTTCATACCTGGGATTCTCTGACCTGGGGCAAAATTCCCTCCGGGAGCAAGGTTAGAAAGGGAGAGCCCCTTTTCCCAAGAATCGAGGTTGAAGAATAGTATTTTCATTTAGAAATTAGCAGGAGGAATTTATATGTTGCTGGTGGACAGTCATGCTCATCTGGATATTAAAGATTTCGATGATGATCGTGAAGAGGTTCTGACCCGGGCCAGAGAGGGAGGGGTAAAATTAGTAATTAATGCCGCCTTTGATCTTGCCTCTTCTCGTCGGGCTCTTGCTTTGGCCCAAAAGCACAAGGGTATTTATGCCTTGGCGGGAGTTCATCCTCATGATGCCGAAAAGGTTTCCGATAATTATTTAAAAGAACTGCGACAAATAGCCGAGAGTCCTTTAGTGGTTGCTATAGGTGAAATTGGGTTAGATTATTATCGAGATATAAGTCCTCGTCCTGTACAGCAGAAAGTTTTTCGTGAGCAGCTTTCTTTGGCAAGAGAGCTGGATATTCCCATTGTAATTCATGATCGAGAGGCCCATGGGGACATCCTCAGCATATTGAAAAACGATGGAATCCCCAAAAAAGGTGGGGTAATGCATTGCTACAGCGGAAGCTGGGAAATGGCAAAGGTATGTATGAAAATGGGCTTCTATATTTCGATTGCCGGTCCGGTTACCTATAATAATTCCTCCAAATTGAAAGAGGTAGCGGCTAAAACTCCTCTTGATCGATTGTTAACTGAAACAGATTGTCCCTATCTTACACCTCAGGCACACCGAGGAACCAGAAATGAGCCGGCATATGTAAGATATGTTCTTGAAGAGATAGCCTTATTGAGGAAAATGGAGGTAAATACTCTTGCTCAGGCAGTATTTGCCAATACGTTAAAAATATTTTCACTTGAGGATATGGAGAGTAGTTTGTGATGCCTGCATAGAGGAGGAGTATTATGACTAAGGAAAAGGGACTGGTTATGGTCTTTACCGGCAATGGCAAGGGAAAAACCACGGCATCTTTGGGAATGGCTGTTAGGGCCTGGGGTCAGGGAATGAAGGTTTTAATCCTCCAATTTATCAAGGGAGATATGTTTTATGGGGAATTAAATATATCTGAAAAGCTTGCCGGCTTGGAAATAAGACCTTTAGGAAAGGGTTTTACAAATACGGGGATATTAGAAGAGCATCTTGTTGCAGCTAAGGACGCCCTTTGTGAAGCTAGGAGGGAAATCTCCGGGGGTAATTGGGATATGATAATTCTGGATGAAATTATATATGCATTGGATGCCAAGCTTTTTAGCCCGGAAGCACTTATGGAGTTAATAGACATAAAGCCTGAGGGGATGCATCTGGTTTTCACCGGCAGAAATGCTAACCAGACTCTGATAGACCGTGCAGACCTGGTAACAGAAATGAAGGAGATAAAGCATCCGTTTATGCAGGGGATACGAGCACAAAAAGGAGTGGAGTTTTAGATTGTCCGACAGGGGCTTGTTGCTTTGTTCAAACCGCCAACTTGTAAGGATAATATTAATTGCCGGCAACTTATGCGAAAAAAAATTTAGGTATCAAGCAGGAATTAGTGAAATCATAGGGAATATATAGCAGTATATGTTAAACGATAACATTAATTTGCTTAAATTCTGAAAGGGGGAAGTTATTATTCTCCGGTTTTTAAACAGCGTGTCCGGAAGAGTTAATGACATCAAAGCCCTGTCTAAAGAGAGATTCGCTCGCCTGCTATGGATAGTCTCTGTATTTTCTGTTATTGTTCTGGTGACAGGAATGGTTCTGGGTTTTACTTTTTTTAAGAAAGAAGTTTATCTGGTTCAAAATGGACAGGAAGTAAGGTATAAGACCAGCTGCAAAAGGGTAGGAGATTTTTTAACCGAGAAAAATATTGTATTGGACTCGGCTCAGTTGGTAGTACCTGCAATCAATACTCGGATAGAAGATGGAATGACAGTTGAAATTAGAAGTGAAAACAGGATAATTCTGATAGCCGACAATAGTAGGTCAGAGTTTACATCTATGGCAGGAACAGTGGGAGAGGTATTGTCAGAAAGAAAATTGGAGCTGGGAGTCCAGGACATTGTGCTTCCAAATGTTGGACATAGAATCGGAAAAGACACTGAAATCAGGGTGATTCGGGTTG
>JAAXTT010000120.1 GCA_013336365.1 Peptococcaceae bacterium | reverse complement strand
CTAAGCCGGATTTCAGATGTTTTCTTAGTAATTTTTCTAAAGTCCTATATCCATTTTCTTAAGCGGAAAACAAAAAACATCCAAAGGGAAACCCCTAAAAGGCACAAGGTAATCACAATGGTTGAAATCATAGAATTTTGAGAAGGCAAGGGCACATTCATTCCAAAGAAACCTGTCAAAAATGTCAAGGGCATGAAAATTGTTGAAATAACAGTCAAAACTCTCATTGTTTCACTTGTTCTGGCACTGATAATCGAATCATAGGTAGCAAGTGCGCCATCCACTAAATCTCTGAAGCTGTCAATACTGTCCAATATCTGCTCAATATGGTCTACCAGGTCATGAAAATAAGGCTTGGTATCCTCTCTTATCTCAAAGAAATAGGTGGAATTGCCGGAAGTAAAAATCTTTTTCTGGGGCAAAATGGCCCTTCTCATTGCCAAAGTAGTCCTCTTTAGACTCATAAATTCTTCAGTTATTTCCTTGGTGGGCTGGATGTACAAATCATCTTCAAGCTCTTCAATCCGCTCGTTGATCCGGTCAAGAACAGGAAAATACATGTCGGTAATCCCATCCATAATTGTATACAGAAAAAAGTCAGCACCCTTTTTCATTATTTCGGTATTAATACCGGACAAACAATCTCTGGCTACCTTGCCAAGGGTAGGAAGCGGACTGCGGTGAAGGGTAACTATATAGTTGCTGCCCAGATAAACATTGAGCTGCTCTAGTAAAATTTCTTCATCGCTTTCCTCTTCATATTTTACTGCATGCAAAACAAAGAAGGAATAATCCTCATAGTTGTCAAGTTTAGCCCTAGGGCTGTAGTGAAGGCAGTCCTCCACAGATAAAGGGTGAAAACCAAAAATCTCAGCAACCTCATTAGCCTCTTCATCAGAAAAGCTAAAAAGGTCTACCCAAATCAGATTTTCACTTTTCTTTATAAAATCCCTATCAAGCAAATCAATATCATGGATTATTTTATTTTTTTCTGAATCAAACATATATGTTTTAATCATTTGAGTCACTTCCCGAAAACCAGAATAAAAAACTGCAATATAACTTTCTTTTCAGAAACCCGAACCACTGGAATTATCAAAAGAAAGCCTACTACTCAATATTATACCTTGAAGTAATCATCGTCAACAATGGAATCATCCTTGCCCTAATTGTCATAAATTTGTCCATAAACCCTATTCATAGAAGCCGAAGCCTCTTAAAAATTTTTCATTATTACGCCAATCAGATTTAACCTTGACAAAAAGCTCCAAATATATTCTGGAGCCCAAAAGAGCCTCCATTTCCTGCCTGGCTCTTTTCCCGATCTCTTGGAGCATGGAGCCATTTTTCCCTATGATTATTCCCTTTTGAGAGTCCCTTTCAACATAAATAATTGCTCTTACCTCCAGCATCTCATCTGACATTTTCTCAATATCCTCAATCTCAACGATAACTGAATGAGGTATCTCCTGTGAGGTAAGATGAAGAACCTTTTCTCTGATTAATTCCGCCATAATAAACCTTTCAGGCTTATCAGTATACATTCCGTCGGGATAAAACTTGGGACCCGGCTCCAAATAACCCATAATCAATTGAATTAACCGGTCAAGATTTTCTTCCTTCAGAGCAGAAACAGGAATTATCTGATCAAAATCATAGAGCTTTCTATATTCATCTATAAGGGCAAGAACCTGGGGCTTAGGAATCAAATCAATTTTGTTGAGCACCAATATAACAGGAGTGGATATCCCCTCAAGCTGTCTGATTATATACTTGTCTCCTGCCCCCGGTTCCATAGCTTCACACAAAAACAGAATTAAATCAACCTCTCCCAGTGAACCCAATGCCAACTCTACCAAATGCTGACCTAATTTATGCTTTGGCTTGTGAATTCCCGGCGTGTCAAGGAAGATAATCTGATAATCTTCCCCGGTAAGTACGGAATGAATCTTATGCCTAGTGGTTTGAGGCTTGTCAGACATTATAGCTATTTTATGGCCAACCAGCTTATTCATCAGGGTGGATTTTCCGACATTAGGTCTACCCACCAAAGATACGAATCCTGATTTAAATTCCTTTTCCTTACTCATTAAACCCGCTCCTCTATGTAAATCAGTTTAGAGACTAAAATTCAAGGGCAGTAGCTCGGCTACTGTTTTAACTTGATATAGTCCTCTGTTATTTCCCATATATACCGGCATATCCAGTGCAAATTCTGCCATCACCTGTCGGCAGGCCCCACAGGGAGTACAGAAATCTTCACTGTCAGAAACCAGAACCAAGGCCTTGAATTCTTTTTCTCCTTCACTTATCGCCTTAAAAATAGCAACTCTTTCAGCACAACAGGTCAGGGAGAAAGATGAATTTTCAACATTGCAGCCGGTATATTTTTTTCCCAGCTCACAAAGGAGCACTGCTCCAACCCTGAATTTAGAATATGGCGCATAAGCATTCTGTTTTATCTTTATTGCCATATCTATCATTTCCTTGATTTCAGCCAGCTGCATCCTATTCACCTTACTACTCCTTTAAAGAGCGTTTTCTGTTTTACTTACTAAAAACGGTTATCTTACTAAATCAAGAAGATTCATAATCGCCTCTTCCTTGTTTCTCATTATCCTTTGGTCATCGATTTCAATGTGATCATAACCCATTAGGTGGAGTATCCCATGAACAGCAAGATAGGATAATTCCCTCTTCAAACCATGACCATATTCCTGTCCCTGACGAACAGCTGCCGGCAGGGAAATAACCACATCACCCAGCATTTCCTCTTCCCCAAAATCAGGCATCTCTTCACCCTCATTTTGAGCAAAAGAAAGCACATCTGTGGGCGAATCAACCCCTCGGTACTCTTTATTAAGCTGATGAATATGGAAGTCATCAGTAATCAGCAAACTAATCTCGGCAGAATCCTTGCAGCCAATTGATTCCATAGCTATCCTGGCTGTTCTCTCCAGTAAAGACTCCAATTCAAAATCAAGAGGCGCCTCTTCCGGGAGACTGCTTATTAAAACCGGCATTTCTGGATTTTCTCCTCTCCAGCTCCTTGGTCAAATCCGGATATTCCACTCTGGAATGGAATATCCCACTGAGAACTGTTAAAAATGCTTGGGCAATCTTTTCCAAATCCTTAAAGGTGAGGTCACATTCATCCAATTGCCCATCCAGCAGTTTATCCCTCAATATCTTTCTTACCAAGCCCTCAATTCTTCCATGGGTTCGGTTTTGCATTGACCGAACCGCAGCTTCTACCGAATCTGCCAACATAACAATAGCGGCTTCTTTGGTTTGAGGTTTGGGTCCTTCATATCTGAATTCTTCTTCATTTATAAGGTTATCTCCATTACTGTTTTCCAAGGCTTTATGGTAAAAGTACGTTACCAAGGACGATCCATGGTGCTGTTCAATTATTTTCACTATTGCTTGGGGAAGCTTGAACTCCTTGGCCAAATCCAAGCCATCTCTTACATGGGCGGTAAGAATAAGGGTACTTAAGCTGGGCGCAATCTTATCATGAGGATTTTCGTTGGATAGTTGATTTTCGATAAAGAAATATGGCCGCTTTATTTTTCCTATATCGTGATAATACGCCCCCACTCTTACAATCAAGCTCTCCCCCCCCACAGCTTCAGTGGCTGCTTCTGCCAGATTACCCACCAAGATACTGTGATGATAGGTTCCGGGAGCCTCTGTCAAAAGCCTTTTAAGCAAAGGATTACTTGGCTGGGAAAGCTCCAGTAATCTGACTGAGGACGTAATGCCGAAAGCACTTTCCAGATAGGGCAAGGATCCATTGGTTAGAATTGAAGAAAGTATTCCATTTATTGTGCCCAATATTACAGCAGAACCCAGTACCAGCATAAGGGATGCCCCACTTATTACTCCCATCACAATGATAGCAACTATATTTGCTGCACTTGTGTACAGGCCTGCCTTAAGTAAGTCTCCTCTTTGCTTTAGCTTGCTCACACTATATATAGCAGTTATTCCACCTACCAGACCAACAATACCAAAATGCAAATCATTTCCCGCCATCATGGATAAAAGAAAGCTCATAACACAGACAACCAGCACTGCCAATCTAGAATCCAGCAATATGGCAATCAACATTCCGGCAGCTCCCATAGGGACCATATAACCAATCAAAGCTCCGAACTCAGGTGATCTGGTAAGCTCCATAATAAATATCGCCTTAGCCATGGCCAAAATAAAGATTACAACAATACCTAAAAGGTACAGCAGTCCTGCATCACGATAAATTTCCGGATTTTGCTGGTACAGATAAAATAAAATCATCGACATAAGCAGGGCTATCAGCAATAAATTTCCGATTACCGCTCGGCTTGATATTCCTCTATCTGAAAATCCCAAAGCTTCCAGCTTTTGCACATGCTCAGAGGTAATAATATCCCCCGCTCCGATTACCTTTTCCTCCTTATTGACAGTTACCATAATCGGGCTGACAGAATCCCGGGCTGCATTTCGAAGAAATTCCGTCTTATCCTTGTCCTCAAAATTATTTGAACGCAAAAACTGATTAAGCAAGCCCTTTCCAAGCTCTACATAGGAATTTGATAGCTTGAGGGCAACGATACCATTTTCGATATTTTCTTTTACAAAATCAATATTATTGGTGTTAACACCATTTTTTGAGTTCATAGCCTCTGAGATTCTGGCTTTTAATTCCCTGGA
>JAAXTT010000119.1 GCA_013336365.1 Peptococcaceae bacterium | reverse complement strand
TTGTCAGATTTACACCTTTAATCGGTGGCACCATGGATCTGGCCCCGGTAGCCAATATCAGCTTGTCGAAACTATCTTCAAAGATTTCATCAGTTAAAAGATTTTTAACTTTAATTGTTTTACTGCAGGGATTTATAGCCAGTACCTCATGAGAAGTTATAATATCTATATTGTATTTGCTTTTAAAGAAAGCGGGGTCACGAGGGGTCAGGTCAGCCACCCTTTCAACCTCACCTCCGATAAAGTAGGGCATGCCACATCCAGAGTATGAGATGAAGGTGTCCTTTTCATATGCCACAATTTCTGCAACCTCGGTATTTCTTCTTGCTTTGGCTGCAGCAGAGGTACCTGCTGCCACTGCACCGATAACCAAAATTCTCATATCTGTTGCCCCCTTATTTCTTTAACCTGTCCTAATCCACCCAAACTCTTTAAAAAGTTTTCTTGCCGGCATCTCACTAATCCTTTATTCTCTATTTTCCCTACAGCGTTTATATTCCTTGTCAGTATCCTTTTTCCATTCCTCACAATAGTAAAGGGCATTTCAAAGCCACATCCTCTTATGGTTTTTTATCTTTTAAACCATTAAAAATTAGCATTATCATTATTCTCTCCCTGTATGGTAGTATCTAATTAATATGCTTGGAAAAATGATTCTTAGAGATCAAATGTACCTTAATGAGGAAGCTGCCCGGGTGGGGTGAGATAATAGGTGGTTTTGCAACAGGGGAACTTCTTTAGCCTTAAGGTGTAATTAGAAAGCAATTCAACCGGATATTTCGATAGAGTTAAACAAAAAAGAATGGGGTATGGAGATGAAAAAATCTGTTATAAGCTTAGTCAATGAACGCTTTTCCTGCCGAAAATACATGGAAAAACAAATTTCTAATGAAACTCAAAGACTACTTAAAGACTTTTTGGAAAATAATCAAATTGGTCCGTTCGGAAACTGCATTCGCTTTTGCCTTATTGCAGCCACATCGTCAGATGGACAGGAGCTCAAAGGTCTTGGGACATACGGTGTGATAAAAGGTGCCCAAAGTTATATTGCTGGAGCAATGGAACCCGGCCAAAAAAATCTAGAGGATTTCGGTTACCTTATGGAAAAAGCCATTTTACTATCCACCGATCTGGGCTTGGGAACCTGCTGGCTTGGAGGAACTTTTAAAAAAACTAGTTTCGCCAAAAAAATCAACCTAACTCAAAATGAGACTATTCCGGCTATTGCTTCGGTTGGCTACATTGCTGACACAGACAACGCAAGTGGTTGGCTTGGCAAGGCGGTAAGCCGCAACAAAAGGCTACCCAGGGAACAACTCTTTTTCAAAGAAACCTTTACCCTTCCCCTTCCCAAAAGCGAGGAAGGTGCTTATGAACAAGTGCTGGATTGTGTCCGACTGGCGCCTTCTGCTTCCAATAAACAGCCATGGAGGATTATTAAAAGGGATGCATATTGGCATTTTTACCTCCAGAGAACTAAGGGCTATGGCAAGGACAGCTTTATTATGGGAAAACTTCTTAAGTTAGCCGACCTTCAACGTGTTGACATGGGTATTGCCATGTGCCACTTTGAACTGGCAGCCCATGAGCTTGGACTGGCTGGCAGCTGGGAAATTAATGAACCTAATATAGAACAGCCAAATGAATGGACTGAATACACAGCAAGCTGGCACAGTCGATATTTAAAATAAAGCTGCCATTAAAAGATAAACCCTGCACTGCCCCAGATAAATATTGATGAGTTGCTTAATTTTATAAATATTAATTCAGGAGATTAGGTCATTAGCGTTTATTTTGGCAACTTGAAAATTATCAGTTCACTATATTCTGCATTCTTATCAACAAAAGCCCTTACCTTGTCTGTCATATTATTGCCCTCAATTTTAATAAGATTGGTATATTCATCAAGAACAGACGCAAACGTCGTACCTTTATATTTAGCCTTAGAATCTTCATAGCTATTAATGTACTCCTGCAAAAACATATTACTGCCGTCCATCCATTGAAATGAAGATGAATATTTAAAATTGCCAAACAAGTAATCATGTAAATATTCATTTTTCCACTGAGTTATCTCTTTTATGTTTGGTGAATTGGGGTAATCCTCAATAAAATTATAAGCTGCGGCAGTTCTGTCAGCCAATTCGGCAAGACTAATAATTCTTACATAATCGTCTCCTTTCAATCCAGCATATGGCATATTTTTTTCTCGATCTTTTATAGCCTTATAATCTATAGACTCTTGGTTATAATCATTTTTTGGCACTAGGGCTTTTTCCGCTTCATTCAAAGGATTTTTTTCAATTGCCAAGCAACCTGAAAAAAATATCACTGAAACAAATAACAAACAGACCAAGCAAAGTTTTTTCATTTTCCACCCTCGTTCTTAAAGGATTTACTTATTGTTTTTTCACGGTTTGTATATTCAATCCTCTTAATCAGAACAATAAAAACATAAAGCCAGCACAAGCCACCAATAAAGCCAGCCAACACATCACTTGTATAATGGACACCCAAGTAGATGCGGCTGAAGCCAATCAATAAAATTAAAATCATTCCAAGTCCTGCAACAAGATATTTTGACCTATGTTTATAATGACCAATCATAAAATAAATCAAAAGGCCATAAAAGCTACAAGCCATCATGGAATGACCACTTGGAAAACCGGAATTGCTGACTTCAATCAATCTAAGCAGATCAGGTCGAGAACGGTTAAATAAAAGTTTCAGCAACTCAATAATTGCCATATTTGCAAAAATATTAAATAAAATCATCCAACCATAAAAATAATATTCTCTTTTTAACCACAGAAATATCAAAATAACTAATGTCAAGATCATCACTGTCAGAGTGGAACCGGAAAATGAAATTATTTTCATCAGCACTGTTGTTCTGGGTGATATATGTTCGGCAACAATGTGATAAACCATGATGTCAACACTATTAAGAAGTTTCTGAAATGCAATGCCTGCTGAATTAATGCTCATCAGGATTAAAAAAACTGCCGGAAAAATCAACTTCATTTCTTTTCTGAAATATTTCAATACTACAAAGATAAAGACCCCAAAAACAGCAACAGCCAGTGAAAAATTTCTAATCAATTTCTCAATTAATATCCAATTCTCACCCAGTACTGTACCCATAAAAATAAAGGATACGCACCAAATTACTGCACCTGCCAAATTATAAATGCAATATTCGAAAAAATTCATCCGGCAAATTCCGGCCAGATAAGGAACCAGATGTCGAACACCAGGCACATATCTACTGAATAAGATAAGCATTATTCTTCTCTCTTTAAATAATTCCTCAATTTTAAACAGCTTATCTTCTGATATGTGAGCCAGCTTGCCAACAAAAACTAAAGCTCTTTCGCCCAGTCTTAATCCAATTATATATGCCAGGGTTGAGCCTACAAAAGTCCCCATTGCTGCAACAACAGCCCAAACAAAAAACGCCTGCCCGTTATTTCTGCCGATCAAATAGCCAACAAAAGTCATTACCGGTTCTCCGGGTACAGGAAGGCCCAAAAACTCTAACAAAAGCAAAATAAATAAAACCGGTTTTCCGTAATGAATTATTAAATAAAGTACTAATTCCCTAATTGCTTACCTACCTTCTTTCTCCGGTTAAATAATGTGGGCAAGTCCAATGCCCACAAAAAACTATGCCAAAATTCAAGTTGTTTCAAGCTTTAATAATTATACCAATTATACTATGTTCTTATAAGTCAACGCCATCCATCAAAAAACTATTAAACAGCTGCTATGTTACCACAAACAGTAAAAACAAGGGTTCCCAAGCATTGTAACCTCCGGTATTAAAACCGCGATGAAGTCTCAATGTCTGAAAACCCTTTATTTATCATTGATATTTATTTCAGAATCCAATCTATCAATAAATATCGGTCTGTCTCGGGGGAGAGGCCCTCTAACCATTTTGGATACCAGGTATTCACCATTAAATACATTGGTTCGGTGGTAAAACCATTAGACCAAGTTTTTATCAAAATGTCATCGATAAAAAAATCCACTCTCTCTGGAAAATAATTGATGCGATAGGTATGAAAGCCAGACGTAGGATTAAAAGATAAAATACGCTTATCGTACTGTGCCTTCTTGCCTTTAGCATAGGTCGTGAGCAGTAAATAAGCTTCAGCTTGGTTATAAATCTCAATATCAATCTCATGACTATAATCCGGTTGGTCATATAAAAAGAAGCCTGTAATAGATGAGGGCGCCTCGGGAATTTTCATTCTGATCTCATAGGAGCCGTAATGAACCTTTTCCTTTGTTTGTATTTCTGCTCCATACAGGGTCTTACTAGGAAGCTTAAGACTTAGTTTGCCATTCTTTAGAATGACATTTTTAGATTTCAAAGTACTCCGTCCCAGTTCGCTGTCATTAGCTAGCCAATGATTTTGGGGCCAAATGTCAAAATTATCTCTGGTATTGTATATGCGCAAACTGTCTGTCAGCGTAGCTAACGCTAAGAGTTTTGATGAACTGCCTGGTTTTTTATCCCAAAGGCCCAGAATCATCGTGTAATCCCCTGTAAGAGCACCTTCCGGAATAACCCATTCCATGTCGTATTTAACTACTTGTTTTGGGGGTATAATCAATAATTTAGGCTCAACATCATACCATTTACCAATCGAATCTTGCAAACTATATCCTAGCCATACCCCTTGTTCTTTTCTATTGGAATTTT
>JAAXTT010000236.1 GCA_013336365.1 Peptococcaceae bacterium | reverse complement strand
CTTCTAAACCTTGGCATACTTAAACCTCCTTGAATATAATCAACCAGATGATTTTTTAAATACTGGTGATTCCAAATAAACTACGACATACAAACTGACCTTTACTATCCTTTCCTATAGGAACCACCCGCCTCTACTAAAATCTTTTCCCTGATTTCCTTCATTCCCTCCAATAAGTCCGAGCCGGAAGCATTTTGAGAAGGATTCATGGAACTCAGCCAAATATTCTCATTAAAGCCTATAAAGCCCAGCATCTCTTGGTGCTGAAAACTTTTTTCAATAAACATCTTTTCATTTTCATTGCGAACCTTATTACCTATTATTCTTACCTTGCTGACCCCCAGATCCTGTGCCATCCTTATCACGTTGTTTGCAGTATTTACACTGTTGATACTGGGCTCAACCACCACCAGCATTAAATCAACCCCTCTGGAGGTACCTCTGGACAAATGTTCAATTCCTGCCCCCATATCCATAATCACTGCTTCGTTCTTGTCCAGCAATAAAGTGGATATCAATGTCTGCAAAAATGTATTTTCTCTGCAAAAGCATTGAGAGCCGCCCTTTTTTTGATCGCCCATCTTCATAAAGTTGATCTTTCCATGCTGATAAATAAACTCCTTGAGATCATCATCCTCCAGAGACGGATTCAAAGCATAAAACGCCCCGTCCCCACTTAGCTTCCTTATCTGCTCACCCATCTCTACAACAGGCTTGATAGCAGACAGCTCTACTAAAGGAATTCCCAGTGCAAATCCCAGACACCCATCAGAATCTCCATCAATGGCATATACCCTTTGAAAAAGCTCTGCGAAGGATCTTATCAAGGCAGCTGCAATAGTGGTCTTGCCAACACCACCCTTTCCTGAAACTGCAATTTTCAAGAAAATCACTCCAGTTAAGTAGATTATTATGCTGTCAAGAATCAGTAATGCCAACAAAAATATGCAAATTTCCTTCACACAAGTATGGAGAAAATAATTGCCCCGGTCAAGCTTGGTTTTTAAAAACCTTCAACAGAAAATTTAAACTTTCTTTCGACATTACCTTACACAAATCCTGCCTTTAAAAAAATATTCTAGACTATAAGTTGATAAATAATCTGAAACATTTACTAAATATGCTTCATTGACTACTTTAATTGACATTTTATCACAAATCAATCAATAATCTTTATAAATTTTTCTTATTTATTGACATTGCCTTAAATAATTTAATTTGATATAATAACACCTGCGGCCACGGGATGTAGCGCAGTTTGGCTAGCGCGCCTGCCTTGGGAGCAGGAGGCCGGGGGTTCGAATCCCTCCATCCCGACCAACTATAAGAAAACACCTGTCTTGTTAAGACAGGTGTTTTCTTATAGTTTTTGAGACAATTGCTTCTGTAAATCAAGAATAAAGGCTAATAACTGCAGCTTTGACAGTAACCAAAAATATTGAAGTTGTGCTTTTTAATAATAAAATTATTGTCGGTTTCCAGCTTTTTAAGATCTTTTCGACCAAAAGGACAATAATCTACCGGCTTGGCTTTGCCGCATTTCAGACAAACAAGATGATGGTAATGGTGTTCCCTGAAGCTGAGCTCATAAACACTCCTGTTATTCAAAAAATTATGTTTGGAAACAACCTCAAGATCAAGAAAAACATTTAAATTGCGATAAACGGTATCAAGACTGATATTGGGATATCGCACAATAACTTTGCGATGAATTTCTTCGGCACTGAGGGGTGTGCTGCCGCTATCCAAAAATGTCTTCAATATTTCACTGCGTTGAGGGGTTATCTTGAATCCATTATTTTTGAATTTTTCAAGAATACCATTTTCCAA
>JAAXTT010000029.1 GCA_013336365.1 Peptococcaceae bacterium | reverse complement strand
ACGATAGCCCCAGAAGAGGGCCGCTGACAGGGTAATGATCAACAGAAGAATAATAATAGATTTTTTATTTATTTTAAGCACCTCCGAACAAGTTAGGTAAACTAATTGAATAAAAAACGTATACTGGTTTTATCCTAGCATTAATTTTATATATAGGCAATAAAATCTAAATAATATGGCGGGTAAAGATAATTTAGGCAGGATTATTAAAAGCGACAGATAATTATTACAATAAGCTGGTAAGCAGAGTTTTCAAAGAGAGGTAACTATTGTGCCAAGGATTTTGATGGTTGATGATGATCCGAATATTATCAAAATTTTGGAGCATTCATTGGTTAATGAAGGAATCGATTTTGTTTCAGTCAGTAATGGTTTGGAAGCTCTTGAGAAGATTGAAAGAGAGTCCTTTGATTTGGTTTTGCTGGATATAGTGATGCCCGGTATTGACGGCTATGAAACCTTTCAAAGATTAAGGACAATCTCAGGGATACCGGTAATTATTCTTACCTCAAAAGACAGCGAGGTAGATATAATAACGGGCTTGAGGATGGGAGTAGATGATTATCAAATAAAGCCCTTCAGCCCGATGGAGCTTACCCTTAGGATAAAGGCAGTTTTAAGACGAACAGAAAATAAAAGTGATAGTGAAGCTGAGACAATATCTGCCGGCAATTTGGAAATATGTAAAGATAACCATATGGTAAAAATTGAAGGTGAAAAAATCGAACTGACTCCAAAGGAGTTCGATTTGCTTTGGGTGTTGGCGTCAAGGCCGGAACAGGTCTTTACCAAGCTTCAAATCTTGGCCCTTGTATGGCAAAGCACCTATTTTGGGGATGAAAATACTGTTATGGTGCATATAAGACGACTGAGAGAGAAGATAGAGGAGGATCCCTCTCAGCCTAAGTATATAAAAACAGTTTGGGGAATTGGTTACAAATTTGTGGTAGATTAACGAAGAAAACCTTTTAAAATAGCTTCTTCAGATTCCTCTTGGGACAGACCTAAGGTCATTAGCTTTATTAATGCTTCTCCGGCGATTTTTCCGATTGCAGCTTCATGGACCAACTCTGCATCTGCATTATAGGCAGCTATTTCAGGAATAGCTCTCACCCTTGCATTATTCATGATAATAGCATCGCACTGGACATGACCCTTGCATCTTTCATGTCCATTCACTCTTGGATAGAATATTTGCTCGGAGTGATCCTTGGCCACCGACCTGGAGATAATTTGAACTGAGGAATCTACCCCCACAAGGTCTACAATTACGATGGACTCAGCATACTGATCGCCGTCAGTCATAAGCCGTTCAGTGATTAAAAGGTGAGCATTCTTACCGACACGAACCTCAGTATCCCGTTTCGAATAGTCTACCCCTTTTATTTGAACAGTTTCGATTTCAGCATAGCCACCCTCTTCAATCTCAATGATTGTTTTAGGATTTAATATTTTTTTGCCTTTTCCCGAACCGGAGGCATAGTGCTTTTCCACATATTTCATCCGGGCATTTTTCCTGACAAAAAAGGTATGGATGCCATCATGCTGACTGGTCTCCTCACCGGGATTATGAATGCCGCAGCCTGCTACCACAAGAACATCGGAGCCTTCTCCGATTTCAAAGGTGTTATAAACCAAATCCTCAAGGCCTTGATTGGTTAACAATACGGGTATATGAACAGTTTCACCCTTGGTAAAGGGCTTTACAATAATATCTATGCCGGGTTTATCTTCCTTTGTTCTGATATCGATATTAGGAGTGGTGTTTCTCATTATTCCCGCGCCATTTTTTCTGATATTATATGCACCTTCAGGAATATGGGTCATATCGGCTACCCGGTTTAGGATTTCCTTGTCAATATTATTAAGCATGATTTTCAGACCTCTCCTGACAATTATAGTTACATGAGCAGTCCGGATTATTCAGAAGGGAAGGCAATAGCTCACTTTTGGGCCCTGTGCGCTGAATTTTCCCGTCAGCAATAAGAATAATTTCATCAGCCAGATTCAAAATTCTTTCTTGATGAGAGATGATAACTAAGGTGGTGTCATGCTTTTCCTTAATATTCTCAAAGGTCTCAGTCAGTTTGCCGAAGCTCCACAAATCAATTCCCGCCTCAGGCTCATCAAAAATAGCAAACTTTAATTTTCTGGCCAAAAGAGTGGCTATCTCTATTCTTTTCATTTCGCCGCCAGAAAGGCTGGAATTCATTTCTCTCTTCAGGTAATCCTGAGGGCAAAGCCCTACCTTGTAAAGATTAGAGCATTCCTTCATAGAATAGCTGCTTCCAGAGGATATACTCAACAGCTCAGAGACGGTTATTCCCTTGAATCTAGGAGGCTGTTGGAAGGCATAGCCAATGCCTCTTTTTGCCCTCTCGGTAATATTGAGGTTAGTGATGTCTTCCCCTTCTAAGAAAATACTTCCCGAGGTGGGTTGATATATGCCCATTATTATTTTAGCCAGGGAGGATTTGCCACCCCCATTGGGGCCGGTGAAAACATAAGACAGGTTATCCTCCAGCTTTAAGTTTATATTGCTTAAGACATCAAAGGGCTCAGATTCTTCCGTTTGAACAGTAAAAGAAATATTGCGCAGCTCCAGCAAAGCTAACACTCCTTATCAGTTGATGTTGATTAAGATGAAAATGCCTAGCAAAAATATTACTTCTTGTTGAAGACAGGGTCATTCAGTGATATATTATTCTCTATATTAAACCAAATTAACCCAAAAGCCTACTTTTTATTAAATTATATAATATTTCCCTTTATTATTAAGAAAAATTTAAGCTCAAACTCATTCCCAAAGCATCTTTGCCGGATATAATATACTTAGGTGTATTTTTGCAGATATAATAAATAAACCGGAAAATAAAGGAGGATATTAAAATGGAAAGATGGGTTTGTGTTGTATGCGGGTATGTATATGATCCTGCTGAGGGTGCTGATTCAGTAGCGCCGGGGACCCCCTTTGAGGAAATTCCCGAGGATTGGGTATGTCCCCTTTGTGGAGCAGGCAAGGATCAATTTGAAAAAGAATAAAAATAACTATAATTGAGAAGAGAGTTGATGGAAATGGTAAAACATGAACTGCCAAATCTACCATATTCTTATGATGCACTAGAACCATACTATGATCAGGAAACAGTTCGTCTCCATCATGATGCTCATCACAAGGCTTATGTTGACGGGTTAAATAATGCTGAGGCAAAAATTGCTGAGGCTCGGGAAAAAGGCGACTATTCTTTGATAAAGCACTGGGAAAGAGAGCTGGCCTTTCATGGTTCAGGACATTTGCTCCACACTATGTTTTGGGAAAACATGAAGCCTGGTGGGGGAGGAATTGCAACCGGGGCAATAGGACAGGCTATCGACAAAGATTTCGGCAGCTTTGAAATCTTTAAAAAACAGCTTTCAGCTGCAGCTGTAGCAGTTGAGGGTTCGGGCTGGGCAATTCTTTGTTGGAGTCCTGATTTCGGCAAACTGGAAATATTAACTGCAGAAAAACATCAAAATCTTACTCAATGGGGAGTTATTCCCTTGCTGGCTCTAGATGTTTGGGAGCATGCTTATTACCTAAAATATCAAAATAAAAGAGCGGCCTTTGTAGATGCCTGGTGGAATTTGGTCAACTGGGAGGATGTAAACAGAAGATTTTCCAAGATAAAATAACAGAATAGTTTACAAATATTAACAAAGTAAGGATGTGCTTTCTGTAATGACAAGCACATCCTTACTTTTCAATACAAGGCTACAGAAAGTCAATTATTGTTGTTTAAGCTCCTGCCTTATTTCATGCCATATTTCACTTGATCTGTTTACCAAATAGGGATATTTCTTTCTTTCCTTGTGCTGGGTTATTTTTACAAACCAGTGAAGTCCTCCGGCTTTATCCTCTAAGTTAAGATGAATTTGCCCAATCAAATACATAACATTCATTTCGTCCTTTGGATCGTCTATTTCTGACTCATCATAATACTTTGACAGGTGGTGCAGTGCCTTTTTCATTTGTTCGTTTTCCTCAGCAAAATCCTCTTTATAGCGGTATAGCCAGCCCAGCTTCAAAAATAATCTTCCCAAAGCATAGTTGGTTGCACCCATTTGCCATTGACATTTAATTGCCAGCTGGAAGGCTTTAATAGCATCATCCAAGCTTCTTAGCTCACAGTAATTCTCTCCCTTGAAAAGCTGAGAGATGGTTTTTGACAGAGAATCCTTGATTTCAGACTTGACTTGGTTGGCAGTAGCAGTATTAAAGGAATAGCCACACTGGGGACAGGTGTTTATTTCATAAAACATCGGGTTGATAACCTTGTAATATGGACAGGAATCTTGGTCGGTACGGTCTACGATAGTGTATTTATGACGTGCCTTAAAGGTCTGATATTTTTGACAACAAAGGGGACAGGATATTTCCTTTTGATAGAAAATTTCCTCGCTATTTTCCTCAGGCGTGCTAGTTGATTCTGATTCTGTTTTGGCTGGAGCTTTGCTTTCAGCAATAAGCTGACTGATTTTTTTTACCATGAAGGGTTCGGGTATATTTAGGTCCACAGAATTAAGTATGCTTAACAAGGTTTCAATTCTATCTGAATTATCCGAGAGTTTTTTATTTAACAGGCCGATATAGTTACGGAAGAAAACATTATTTTCCTTTAGTACAGAGTCCAGAGTTGCCCTTTCAATGGTTACTACGGCAGAATTGGTGACAGCTCTTAAATATCCGCCGGATGGAATTCCGGAAAGAAAAAAATCCTCTCCAAAAATTTCTCCGGGACTTATTGTTTGCATGACAACCAGAGTGTCCTCATCCAGTTTTTTATAATATTCAAGTTTGCCTGAGGCTACAATAAATAAGCGGCTACAGTCATCTCCCTGTTCCAGGATAGTTGTGCCTTTTACAAATTTAAGAGTTCCCAATTCTTCTGAAAGCTTTGTAATAGTTACAGGACCAAGATTATTTAATAGGGGTATTCCCAGAAGAAAGTCAGTAAGTGCGCTCATATTTTGTCATCTCCCTAATTGCAATCAGATTTAATATTAACTAGGATTCAGGTTGTTTATTTGATTACGCCTTTTAATTTTGTATCCTCATGGATTATATGGTGGGTGATCCAAAGATATACCGTATCCAGCAGAGCAAGTAAAACCTTTTTATCCGTCAAATCTACAAGTTCCTTGTTAAAATCAAGGATAGTGTCAACAAAATTCTGGTGCATGTTTTTATGTGACCTATAGTATATATATTTATTTTTTCTCATTAATGCCTCTTCCATTTGAAAGTGCTCTTCAGTGTAATTTTTAAGCTCTTCAAGCAAAGCCTTTATTTCATCTATAGAGAAGTTAAGGTTGGCTGCAAAGACCATTTTGGAAATGCGATTGCCAATTTCAAAAATACCTTTATGTTGATCGTCAATTTCTGTGATATTTAGATTGTATTTATCCTTCCAGCTAAATTTCCCATAGCTGGGGGTCATCAGGTGGTTTTTCTCTCGGAGTTTTTGCCAAACATTTTTTTCGGGCAGGGGTTTGCTAAAATAGTAACCCTGTATTTGATGACATTTTTGCTGATAAAGGAAATCTAGTTGTTCCTTGTTTTCCACACCCTCAGCAATTACTTTAAGGTTCATGGAGCGACCTATTTTTATAACCATACTGACTATTGATTTGCTAATTTTATCCATAGGTATGGCAGAGATAAAGGAACGGTCTATTTTTAAAGTAGTGATAGGCAGAAGCTTAAGCTCTCCCAGAGAAGAGTAGCCCTTGCCAAAATCATCGAGAGCTATTTTTACGCCCATTGCTTTTAATTCCACAAGTTTGGACTGGATATTTTGATAGGACTTCATAATAACTGATTCAGTGATTTCCAGTTCTAGGTATCTCGGCTTTAACTGGGTGAATTCAAGTATGGTTTTAATCTGCTCGACAAAGTTTTCCTGCAATAATTGGAGGACCGAGATATTTACCGAGATAACCAGCTCAGAGTGGCCTTGGTTATGCAACTGCTTTAAAAAATAACAAGAATTCCTAAGAACCCAGTCTCCGATTGAAATTATAAGATGAGTATCCTCTGCTATGGGAATAAATTCTAAGGGGGAAATATTTCCCAGCTGAGGACTTTGCCATCTCAATAAAGCCTCAAGGCCAACAATTTTACCAGTCATAATTTCCAGCTGGGGCTGATAATGGAGTTGGAGCTCATTATTTTCCAAGGCGGAATGAAGATGCTTCTCCAGAACCATCCTGTTTCGTACTTTATTATGCATTGCCTGATTAAAAATAGCATACACGTTTTTACCGAGGTTTTTAGCCTGGTGCATGGCAATATCGGCAAATTTTAATAATTCATCAGATTTATTATTGTGCTCCGGGTAGATTGAAACTCCTATGCTCACTGTTACGTGGAGTTGACTGTCCATTAGCTCAAAGGGCTTCATAAAAAGCTGGGCTATTCTGGAGGCATATTCCTCTATTTCTTGAGGGCTGATAACCTTATTTCTGATAATCAGAAATTCATCTCCACCAAATCTGTAAAGATGGCTATTGGAATCAGTTATTGAGTTCAATCTTTCCCCAAGCCCGATAATAATTTCGTCACCTACAAAGTGACCGAGAGTGTCATTGATATATTTCATATTATTCAGGTCAATCAGAAAAAACAGAATACTTTCATTTTCTTGCTGTGTATTTAAGATATCGGCAATTTCCTTGTAAAGCAGTGATCGATTGGGAAGTCCGGTCAAGGAATCAAAATAGGTATTATGCAGTAATTTACTCTTATATTCCAGAAGTGTTTCCTGATGACCGGATATTTCAAAGAGCTGCTGTCTTAGTTCCTCCTCCGAGGCAGCCAATTCCTCAGATATTTTTGTCAAGGCGTCATTTTTTTCCTGAAGCATCAGCTCTTTCTGTTTTAAATCACTGATGTCATGGAAAATGGTAATAAAGTAGTATTTTTTAGGAGAATAGGCATTTACAAAGTACCATTTATCCAATATCTGTGAATAGCTCTCAAAGGTCATTGGTTTTCCCTCAAGAGCAACCCGCCCGTATATTTCAATCCAGTCAGTATTATCCTGTCCTATTTCCGGAATCACCTGGCTTACCAGCTTACCGACAGTCATTTCTCTTTTTAAACCGGTAAAGGCTTCAAAGGATTTATTAAGCTCAAGGTATTTATAATCAATCGGGTTTTCGTCAGCATCAACAATAATTTCATGAAGTGCAAAGGCATCAAGCATATTATTTATTATTGATTTATAGAAGTCTATGGAGAAATTCATCTTAGTCCTACCTTAAAATATTATTTCTGCTAATTCATAATTTTATAATTTGAGCCGGAGTTCCGCAATAGCTATTTTTGGCGACCTTAGAAAAATGAGATTTTCCCCAGCCAAGGAAGGAAGTTTACCGGAAGAATAGAATATCAACCTGTAGAGTTGTAATATATATGGTTATACAGGCAAGAGGAGCATAAATTGAAAAAACGACCGAGAGCACAAAGACATGATGAACGTTGGCTAATTACATATGCGGATCTGGTTACTTTGTTGCTGGCGTTTTTTATTATCATGTATTCCCTGAGTAAGGTTGATGTCGATAAATTCCAAAACCTGTCAGTATCTCTTTCCAAGGCAATGGGGGCAGGAGGCTCGGTCCTTGAAAGTCCCGGACCGTCAGTTGTTCCCGGGGCAGGAGAGGTCTCTCAGGATACAATGAAAGCCATAGAGATTAAGCAGATGGAAAGCATAACGGATAAAATGAATGAATATATCAAGGACTCCGGTCTTTCGAATAAGGCAAGGGTAGTTGCTGAAGAGAGAGGACTGGTACTTTCTTTTCAGGGAGAAGTGCTCTTTAAAATGGGTTCAGCAGAGCTAACCCCTTCAGCGATGGATATTCTTTATGAGGTAGGTCCCCTGATTAAGGATATTCCCAACTATATCAAAGTTGAAGGTCATACTGACAGTTCTCCGATTAATACTGATAAGTATCCCTCTAACTGGGAGCTTTCAGCAGCAAGGTCCAATGAGGTTGCACAAAAACTGATTAATATTTATAAAACATCCCCGGAAAGAATTTCCTTTGTGGGCTATGGACAATATCGGCCTATTGTGATGAATGATAGCGAGGAAAACAGGCAGATAAACAGGCGAGTTGATATTGTTATTCTCGCCAGCAAATATGCCTCCTCCGAGGCTGCCGGTCCCTTGAGAATGACCGGACAGCAGTGATATAAAGAGGTGTTGATAGATGGATTTGACATTGTTATTTGGTTTAGGAGTAGCACTCTTTTCACTGGCTGGTGGATTTATGATGGATGGGGGCCATTTAGGTTCTCTTTTTGAAATATCTGCAGCAGTTATTGTTTTTGGTGGAACCATAGGTGCTACTGCTATAAGCTATAGTCTGGAAGAGCTTAAAAATATTCCCAAGCTTTTCAAGGTGGCATTGATGCCCAAGATTCTTCAACCTGCCCAAGTAATCGATATGATAGTCGAGCTGGCGGAAGATGCCAGGAGAGAGGGATTGCTTTATCTGGAAAGAAAACTTAATCAAATTGAGGATTCTTTTTTGCGTAAAGGAGTTCAGCTGGTGATAGACGGCACAGACCCTGATTTGGTAAGAAATATAATGGAGGTAGAGCTTGCCGCCTTGGAGGAAAGACATTATATTGGCAGCTCAATTTTTGCAACTGCCGGAGGCTATGCCCCCACTATGGGAATAATTGGCACAGTCATGGGACTGGTACATGTTCTGGGAAACATGTCTGATCCTGAATCCTTGGCTCCTGCTATAGCAGTTGCCTTCATGGCAACCTTATATGGAGTAGGAAGTGCGAATGTTTTTTGGTTGCCCTTATCTGCCAAATTATCAAACATCAGCAAAAAAGAGGAGATTCTTCGTCAGCTGATGATTGAAGGTATAGTTTCTCTCCAAGCAGGATATAATCCGGTGCTGATCAGAGAGAGGCTTTCTGCATTCCTCAGCCCTGAGACCAGAGAAGACAAAAGTAATTTTGACGATTATTAAATAAAATGGAGAGTGATAGTATGAGCAATTCCGCCAACATCAAAGATGGTGAGCAATTTGTTGTATTTATGCTTTGTGATAAATATTATGGTATTACCATAGATTCAGTGGTTGAGATTGTTCGCCTTGAGGCGGTTACTAAGATGCCTGAAACACCTGATTTTATTGAAGGCATTATTAATTTGCGAGGAAAGATTGTGGTGGTAATAGATATATGCAGAATATTTAATATGCCATTGTCTGAAAAAACAAATGCCAGTAGAATTATTATTGTGGAGTCTTTGGGACAAAGATTTGGAATGATAGTAGACTCTGTTTCTGAGGTTTTAGGTATTTCCGGCTCGGATATTGAACCGCCTCCCGCAATAATTGCTGAAACAGGCAACAAGGCGGTAAAGGCTATTGCTCTGGTTAAGGAAAAATTAATAACAATTTTGGAAATAGAAACCCTCTTTAAGGAAGATGAAAGACACCTAATAAAAAACATTGAAATAGGATAACGCTAAAATAATATAGGGTGGTGGCAAAATTGTACAGTGATGTAGAAATGATGGTTTTTATGGAGGAACTTGAGGAGAAGATTCAAGCAATTAATGATAATGTGCTGTTGATGGAAAGATCAGGGGGAAGTCCTGAGGTTATTCAGGAAATATTTAGGGCAGCTCACACTATCAAGGGTTCCTCAGGAGTAATGGGCTATGAGAAGATGATGGGTCTGACCCATGAAATAGAAAATCTTTTCGACCGGCTTCGTCAAGGAACCATGGAAATAACCACTGCTCTCATTGATATACTATTTGAGTCATTGGATTTTTTAAAGCTTTTAAAGGATGAGATAACCGGCGATGCTAAGGATGTCTCTGTAGATGCCATAATGGCAAAGCTAAAGGCATTTCAGGATAAAAAGGATGCGTCTTCGTCAGCCGGTGACAACCAAGGGGTAAATGCCTATTCAGAGGTAAACCTTATGGATAGCATTGTTTTGGATTTAATTCGTGAAGCTGAATTCAGAGGTTTTCAAGCCTTTATTATCACAGTAAATGTAAGTAAAGAATGTCAAATGAAAAACATAAGAGCCTTTTTGGTTTATGAGGGTCTTCAGCATGTGGGGGAAATTTTGAAAAGCAATCCCTCAGTGGAGGATATTGAAGCGGGTAACTATGGGGACTCTTTTTCCCTGGTCTATATTTCCCAAGAAGATGTTGAAAATATAAAAAATGTTGTAATGTCCATATCGGAGATAGACTCGGTGGATATTGTCAACCTGGATTCCAATGAAATTGTTATTTCTTCAGAGCAGGATGAAGTTGCTCCAGGTCGAGAGGAAGGCAAAGCCCCAGGGACTGATTCTCCTGTCGCACAGGTGGCAGCAGGGATGGAGAAAACCACTATTAAAACAGTAAGAGTGGATGTTCAGAAGCTGGATACTCTGATGAATCTGGTTAGTGAGCTGGTTATCGACCGTACCAGACTGGTGCGTTTTGTAGATATTTTTGAAAACAAATTCGGATCTGAGGATCTTGTGGAAAATATAATCGAAATATCAAATCATTTGGGGCAGATTACCGGTGATCTCCAAGAGGAAATAATGAAGGCAAGAATGCTTCCGGTGGCTACTGTCTTTAATCGCATGCCGAGAATGGTAAGGGATATTGCCCAGAAGCTGGGTAAGGAAATAGATTTTGTTATTGAAGGCCAGGAAACCGAGCTGGACAGAAATGTAATCGAGGTTATTGGAGATCCCTTGATCCATCTTATTAGAAACTCTATTGATCATGGCATTGAGGATCCTGATGAAAGGGAGCGTTTGGGGAAACCAAGAATTGGCCAGGTTACTCTGAAAGCCTCTTATGTGGAAAGTCATATTGTAATTACCTTATCTGACGACGGCAAGGGTATTGATGTGGAAAGCCTGAAAAATAAAGCTTTGGAAAAAGGTCTGCTGAAGCCGGAGGCCTTGAGCAGGATGAGCAAACCGGAGATTCTTGATCTTATTTTTAAAGCCGGATTTTCCACTGTGGAAAAGGTTAGTGATGTGTCAGGCAGAGGTGTCGGCATGGATATAGTCAGAAATCAGATTGAGCAGATCAGCGGCACAGTGGAATTTAATACCGAGGTTGGGAAGGGTACGGTATTTTACATTAGACTTCCTTTGACCTTGGTTATTGTCAGAGCGCTTATGGTAGGGATGGGGGAGAGTGTATATGCCTTCCCTCTGCCCAATGTAATGGAAACCCTTTCTATCCATGAATCAGATATCAAGCTTGTAGGTCGTAGTGAGGTAATAGTTGTCAGGGGTGGAGTTCTGCCTATAGTGAGAATGTCAGAGTTTTTTATGGATGAGAGTATCCGGACCGAGGAAAGTATTTATGTGGTGGTTCTGGGTTTTGGCAACAGACGAGTGGGAATTATTGTTGATAAGCTGGTGGGAGAACAGGAAATTGTTATCAAGTCCTTGGGAAGCTATTTAGGGCAGATTGCCGGTATTTCAGGGGCAACCATTCTGGGTGATGGGAGAGTTGCACTGATTATTGATGCCAAGGGCATAATTAAAGACAGTAATGAGGATTTGCCTTATGCCAATTAAAATCCTGGTAGTCGATGACTCATCCTTGATGAGATTGAAAATTATGCATTCCCTTGAGCAGGAGCCTGATTTCAAGGTTATAGACACTGCTTCTGATGGGGAAGAGGCAATCAGGAAAATTAAAGCCCTACGCCCAGATGTGGTGACCTTGGATGTAGAGATGCCTGTATTGGATGGCTTAGGTACACTAAAGAGGGTAATGAGTGAAAATCCGGTACCGGTGGTAATGCTAAGTGCCTTGACTACACAAGGAGCCAGGCATACTATGCAGGCATTGGCATTAGGGGCAGTTGATTTTGTTGCCAAACCGGCCAAAATCGGGGAAATGCAAGCCATGGTTGAGGACCTGGTGGTAAAAATAAGGGCTGCCGCCCAGGCCTCGATAAAGAAGCAGCAGCTTGATAAGCCAGGAATAACTAAGCCGGGATTGCAGTCCGGAGCAAATGAATTTTCAAGCTCTACTCGATCTGTAGCTAAGCTAGGCAAAATTGATTTACTGGTAATTGGCTCCTCCACAGGAGGACCGGCAGCCTTGCAGCAGATAATTCCTTTATTGCCTGCCGATCTGCCGGTTGGGGTTGTAATAGTACAGCATATACCAGTAGGTTTTTCCAATGCTATGGCTGAGCATCTGAACAGAAGATCCAAGCTTGCAGTTAAGCACGCAGAGCAGGGAGATATTATCAGGCCGGGCTTGGTATTGGTAGCACCCGCCAGTTATGATTTAACCTTTAGGGGCAGCTCCGGCTCATATTCAGTGAATCTAGATTCGGGCAAGGAGCCTCCAAAGCCCGGTAGCTTTAGACCTTCGGTAGATTTAGTCATGAATTCAGCCGCCGAGCTTATGAGAGGGCAGGTTATGGGGGTTCTTCTGACCGGAATGGGACGGGATGGAGCCAAGGGAATGATGGCTATAAAGGAAAAAGGCGGTTACACTGTGGCAGAAGCAGAAAGCACCTGTGTGGTCTTTGGTATGCCTAAGGCAGCCATTGAGCTGGGTGCAGTAAAAAAAATCCTGCCGCTAAATGAAATAGCCGGCGAGATTGTAAGATCAGTCTAAAATAATGGTCGGAAAGATATTTTTCATTTGACTATAAAGATTTTACAATATAGACCGATAGACAACAAAGGACTAGTTTAAAAGGAGGTGCTTGCCATGAAAATCAATGGATATGGTAATGTGCCGGATTTAATCAGAGCATATAATGATCAGAAAAAGAGCACCGAAAGCAAAGGCAAAGGCTCTGCAGCAATTGACAAGGGCAAGGACACCTTGGAGCTTTCAGTAAGAGCCCAGGAAATGAAGGAAATTAAATTATCCATGGACAATATTAATGAGATAAGAGATGAAAAAATCTCTCAAATTAAGAAGGCTATAGAAAACGGGGAATATAGAATAGATGCCCGGAAAATAGCTGACGGCATTATTCAGGAAAGGCTACTGGATCGATAGTTCTAAATCGGAGGTTTGCTGTGGAGGCTGTTTTTGAGGATTTGCAGTTAATATTAAATGCCCAGTCTGAAACAATAAATATTTTAAAGGAATTAGCCCGGGAGCACAACCGGGCTTTGTGCCAATTAAACCTGGATTCTTTAAAAGAGGTTATCGGCAAGGAAGAGGCGTTATTCAAGGTTTTCCGAGAGCAGGAGGAACAGCGAGGCAGGACAGCTGCTGATTTGGCTTTATGTCTGGGTTTGCCGAAAAGCACAGTGCTTAGATCGGAAGAG
>JAAXTT010000118.1 GCA_013336365.1 Peptococcaceae bacterium | reverse complement strand
CTAAGAACCAATCCAACACAGTTAATAGGATTAACCAGGGTAGGAATAATGATGATGCTGCGACGGAGGTTGCCTATTTTTCATGCAAGCATCGAAAACAAACAGGAGCTCAGAGATATGTTGACCCGTTTAAGGGAGGGAAGCAAATGAGGTACAGTTATTATCCAGGCTGTTCTCTGCACGGAGCGGCCATAGATTATCAGATTTCAGTAGATGCAGTTTGTTCTGAATTGGGAATCAAGCTGGATGAGGTTGAGGATTGGAATTGCTGTGGTGCCACTGCAGCAGCTTCTGAGGACCAGAAAATGGCATTGCTTCTCACTGCTCGTAATATTGCCAAGTGCTCCGGAGCCGGACAGGATTTGGCAGTTTCCTGCAATGCCTGTTATCTGAGGCTGGACCAGCTGGGAAAGAAGATGGAAAAATATCCAAAGGTAGCGGAGGAAATTGTCAGAGCAGTTAATTTGCCTGATTTTGAGGAAAAGGTTAAGGAAATAAAGGTCAAGCATATTTTGGAGATATTTTATCAGGACTATGGTTTGACTGAAATTGCGGCCAAGGTAAAAAAACCATTAAAAGACTTGAAGGTTGTGCCTTACTATGGTTGTCAATTGGTAAGGCCCAAGGGCTTTGACCAGACTGAGATGCCTACCTCTCTTGATGAATTGCTGGTAAGCCTTGGTGCCCAGGTTCTGCCTTTTTATCGAAAGAGCAAATGCTGTGGTGCCGCTTTGATTGCAACCAATGAGCCGGTAGCACTGGCGATGATAAAGGACATATTGAATGAAGCCAGTAATGTAGGGGCGGAAGCGATTGTAGTGACCTGTCCCTTATGTGAAATTAATTTAGATGCCTATCAGGATTTAGTCAACAAGAAATATAAAACAGATTTTAAAATACCTATTGTATATTTTACCCAGTTGATGGGTTTAGCTTTTGGTATTGAAAAGAAAAAGCTTGGTTTTGAGCGGGGGATTGTATCCAGGAATAAATTGTTGCCGGATTATGTATAGGAGGTTGAGCTATGTCTGAAAGAATAGGGGTATTTGTCTGTCATTGCGGAACCAATATCTCCTCGGTAGTCGATGTTGAACAGGTTGCCAAGGACGCAGGTGGCTGGGATAATGTCACAGTTGCCATGGATTACAAGTATATGTGCTCGGACCCCGGTCAGGAACTTATTCAAAGCAAAATTAAAGAGCATAATTTGACCAGGGTGGTTGTCGCAGCCTGTTCACCAAGGATGCATGGACCAACATTTAAGAAAACCTTGGAAAGAGTTGGTGTTAACGGATATTTGATGGAAATGGCAAATATCCGGGAGCAATGTGCCTGGACTTCAGATCCCGGTGAATTAGCTACTGAAAAAGCTACGGCTTTGACCAGAGCAGCAGTCAAAAGAGTTAATTTTCATCAGCCAATCAAAGAGAGTGAGGTTTCAGTAAATAAAGCTACTTTGGTTGTGGGTGCCGGAATTGCAGGTATTCAAACTGCCCTGCAGATAGCCTCTGCCGGTTACCCGGTATATTTAGTGGAAAAGGAAGCCTATATCGGTGGGCATATGGCTCAATTTGATAAAACCTTCCCAACCATGGATTGCTCCGCCTGTGTACTTACTCCGAAGATGGTAGATGTTAACCAGGATCCAAATATTGATTTATTTACAAATTCCCAGGTGGTGGGGGTAGAGGGCTATGTTGGTAATTTCAAGGTAAAGGTAAGGACAGAGCCACGGTATGTTAACCTAAAAACCTGTACTGGCTGCGGCGACTGTGTCAGTGCCTGTGTTATGAAAGATCGGATTCCTTCTGAATTTGATGAGGGACTTGGCAAACGAAGTGCCATATATATTCCTTTTCCCCAGGCAGTTCCCCTAAAGGCTGTAGTAGATAAGGAAAGCTGCTTGTTTTTAGCAAAAGGTAAGTGCAAGCAGACCTGTATTGAGGCTTGTCAGGTTAATGCCATTAATTTCCAGGAAGAAGAAAAATTTACCGAGCTGGAGGTTGGCTCGATAGTTCTGGCCACCGGCTACAAACTATTTGACCCCTCTATAGGACCCCAGTGGGGCTATGGTCTTTATGACAATGTAATTACTGGGATTCAGTTTGAAAGACTTGCCAATGCTTCAGGTCCCACAGGAGGCAAGCTGGTTCTTAAGGATGGCTCTCAGCCTCAAAGGGTTGCGATTATGCATTGTATCGGCAGCAGAGATGAAAATTATTATGCTCACTGCTCTAGGGTATGCTGTATGAGCTCGGTTAAATTTGCCCACCAGATCAAGGAAAAAACAGGGGCCGAGGTATACGAGTTCTATATCGATATGCGTTGCTTCGGCAAGCAATATGAGGAGTTTTATAATCGAGTTCAGGAAGAAGGCGTTCAG
This sequence comes from Peptococcaceae bacterium, assembly GCA_013336365.1. Taxonomy (GTDB): domain Bacteria; phylum Bacillota; class Desulfotomaculia; order Desulfotomaculales; family Desulfocucumaceae; genus JAAXTT01. The sequence goes on along the minus strand of JAAXTT010000118.1, from coordinate 2,373 downwards.
TTTATTCGAGGCAAAGGCTCGGAAGTAGTGGAGGTTGACGGTCAGCTGACTGTCAGGGCCGAGGATACCTTGCTAGGCGTGTTCAGAGAAATACCGGTGGATATGGTAATCCTGAACAATGCCCTGATTCCCCAAGAGGATAGTGACCAGGTTGCCAGCCTTTTCGGTTTATGCTCCGGTGAGGATGGATTCTTCCTAGAGGCACATATAAAATTGGCCCCGGTTAATACCGCAGTTGATGGGGTTTTCCTGGCCGGCTGTTGTCAGAGTCCCAAGGATATTCCGGACACAGTTGCTCAGGCCTCTGCAGCTGCAGCCCAGGCCTTGTCTGCTATAGCTCTTGGCAAGGTTAAGCTTTCCCCGGTAAGGGCAGCTGTTGAAGCATCCCGTTGCTCCGGCTGCATGAGCTGTGTGAATATTTGTCCCTATGGGGCTGTCGGCTTTGACAAGGAACAGAAGGTTAGTGTAATTAACCAGGCTTTATGCAAGGGTTGTGGTACCTGTGGAGCAGCTTGCCCTACCGGCGCCATTACTACCTCTCACTTTACCAGAGAGCAGATTATGGCCCAAATAGAGGGGGTATGTGCACAATGAGTAAAAAAAAGGATTTTGAACCTTTGATTGTAGGCTTTTTATGCAACTGGTGTTCATATACCGGAGCTGACCTGGCCGGCACAGCCAGAATTAAATATCCAACCAGTATTAAAATAGTCAGGGTTATGTGTACCGGTATGGTAGATCCTTCGTATGTCGTCAAGGCATTTAAGGAGGGGGCCGATGGAGTTCTTATCAGCGGCTGTCATCCCGGGGAATGTCACTATGTTGAGGGAAATGTCAAGACAATGAGACGGGAGCCTTTGTTGGCAAACCTGTTGGAGCAATTGGGAATTGAAAGGGAACGATTTAAGTTGATGTGGGCGTCTGCTTCTGAGGGAGAAAAATTTGCCAAAGCAGTTCAGGAGATGACAGATATTCTGAAGCCTATGGGACCCTTGAATCTGGGGGGAGGTAAAAAAATTGGCTAAGCTTAAGCTTGCAGTGTATTGGGGAGCAGCCTGCGGCGGCTGTGATGTCTCCATTTTAGACCTTCATGAAAAAATATTGAAAATAGGAGAGCTGGCAGATATTGTCCTTTGGCCTCTGGCAGCAGATCCTAAATATAGTGATATTGAAGCAATGGAAGATAAGACTATAGACCTTTGTCTTTTTAACGGAGCGGTTCGCAACAGTGAAAACCTGGAGATTGCTGAATTGCTTCGAAGAAAATCAAAAATATTGGTTTCACTGGGGTCATGTGCCTGTTTTGGCGGTATCCCGGGATTGGGAAACCTGTTTAACAAAAAAGAAATATTTAATTCGGTATATTTGGACCGGGAGTTTAATGCCAATGAAGAACAGATAGTACCAAAGGCGAAGGTGACAGTGCCGGAGGGAGAGCTTACCCTGCCGGAATTTTATAACACAGTAAGCAGCCTGGAACAGGTCGTGGATGTAGATTACTTTATTCCGGGCTGTCCTCCGCCTCCTGACCTTTTATGGAAGGCTATAGAGGCTATTGTCAGTGGCAATTTGCCGCCTAAGGGCAGTGTAATAGCCGGAGATAAGGCACTTTGTCATGAATGCCCGAGAAAGAGGGAAGGTCGAAAGGTCAAGGAGTTTAAGAGATTAGTAGATGTTATTTTGGACGAAGAAATCTGTATTTTAGAACAGGGTGTAGTTTGTAACGGTCCGGCAACTCGAGGCGGTTGTGGGGCAAGATGTGTAAGAGCTAACATTCCCTGTCGCGGCTGTTTTGGTCCTATTGAAGATGCCTTGGATCAAGGTACCCAGCTTTTGAGTGCAATTGCCTCTACTATAGACAGTGATAACCCTGAGGAAATTAAAAAAATTACTGATCAACTGGCTGATCCGGCCGGTACTTTTTACCGATTCAGCTTGCCGGTTTCAATGCTCAAGCGCAGGAAAGAGGAGGGCGAAGAATGAAAAGGATTTCGATAGATCCTATAACCCGTTTGGAGGGTCATGGTAAAATAGAGATTTTTTTGGATGAGGCAGGGAATGTTATCAACAGCTATCTGCAGATTCCTGAATTACGGGGATTTGAAAAGTTCTGTGAAGGAAGACCGGCAGAAGAGGTCGCCATGATAGTTCCCAAAATCTGCGGAGTGTGTCCTGAAGCTCATCACACAGCAGCGATTAAGGCACTTGACGCAGTTTGGCAGGTAGATCCTCCTAAGCCTGCAAAGCTGCTGAGAGAAATTATGTATTGTGCCCATTTTATCCATTCTCATACTGCTCATTTTTATGCTTTAGCAGCTCCGGACTTTGTTTTGGGACCGGATGCAGATCCCAGAATGTTACGTTCACTGGGAT
>JAAXTT010000235.1 GCA_013336365.1 Peptococcaceae bacterium | reverse complement strand
GATTTATTATTGTTCGGTTGATGAGACTTTTCATCCTCTCCGACCAGAAAGAAGCTGTTCGCTACCAGAACAGACCGGTCCCTCAGCACATTTACTCCTGCCTTTTGCAAAAGCGAGAAAATTTTCTCGCTTTTCCCACCAATATAGTCATGATTGCCGGGCACTGCGTAAATACCATACCTTGTTGAAATTTCTTTAATACTTAAATTCATATTCTGTTTAATAAAGGCATCGGGATTCTCATTTACTATATCTCCCGGAAGCAAGACAATATCCGGCTTTTGTTCATTAATTATATCTACCAGCTTTTGCAAACGGCCATTGTGAACAACATTGCCCAAATGAATATCAGACACCATAACAATTTTTAATTTGTCGAGAGTGCCGGACTCTTTATGAATATCGACATTATACTTAGTTACTATCGGGTTCAGCGCATTCAACCAGCCAAAATAGATAATTCCCGAAACTGCCAAAAGAACTAGCAATGCTCCCATCACTTGTCTGAAGGGGTTATCTGCAAAAGGGTAAAATAACCTGAGCCTTCCATTGAGAGCTCTGAATAAATCTACCATTGCCAAGGCTATTGCTAAATAAACCATAAAAGCAAGCCAAAAAGACCCTGTAAAAAGAATAAATTGACTTAATCCAACCGGTAAATATCCTCCTGCTATCCTTCCGATAAAATAGGAGAAAACCAAAAGCCAAAATAAACTCCAGTATATTTTTTTATTTAAAAAGGGGATGTTTTGACCTAGAAATTGCCAACCCCTGAGACCTATCCAGAAATTAAGCAAAAAATAAAGCAGAAAAAAGGAAACAATAAATGCAAGTATATAGAAATTGCCGACCATTGATACCCTCCCTTAAAGCACAATATCAAGCTTGCCCTTTTCCAGTTATTATAATTATTTATATTATACTATATGATTGCCCCTCAGATTGACAGCATCTGTTTTATAAAATTTTCCCACTTTAAATCCTTATCAATGTTAAAATAAAACTGATAAAAGTCTAATATTATTAATCTCTGGGAGTAGACAATGATCAGAGTACCAAATATAAAACTGTCCATTGAAGAGGAAACTGACAATATTGTTATTAAGCTGGCAAAAAAGTTAAAAATCAACCGGGATCAGATAATCCGCTGGGAAATCTTCAAACAATCCATTGACGCCCGCAAAGCAAATGAAATTTGTTTTGTCTATACCATCGATGCTGAAATTGACCAGGAAATCCGGGTGCTGGAAAAAAACCTTAACAAGGATGTCATAAAAACTCCTGACCTGTCCTATGTGCCTGTGTCTCCGGGGAAAGAAAAACTGAATCACCCTCCGGTTGTTGTCGGAACAGGCCCTGCAGGTCTTTTTGCCGGCTTGCTGCTGGCACAGGCAGGCTTCAAGCCTGTTATCCTGGAAAGAGGTGAGGATGTAGATAAGCGTACCCAAACTGTCCGGCATTTTTGGGCTACCGGAGAATTGAATTTGGAAAGCAATGTTCAATTTGGCGAGGGTGGGGCCGGAACCTTCTCTGATGGCAAGCTGACAACACTAATTAAAGATACCAGATGTCGAAAAATCCTGGAGGAATTTGTTGCAGCAGGCGCTCCCAAGGAAATACTATATTCCCATAAGCCTCATGTGGGTACAGATATCCTTAAAAATGTAGTCAAAAATATCCGCAATAAAATAATCGCTTTAGGTGGCAATGTTTGCTTCAACAGCAAGGTTACTGATTTTGTAACAGAAAACAACCTTCTAAAAAGCATAGTTGTAAATAGTAATGAGAGAATAACTACCGATGCCTTAATTCTGGCAATCGGTCACAGCTCTAGAGATACCTTTGAAAG
>JAAXTT010000234.1 GCA_013336365.1 Peptococcaceae bacterium | reverse complement strand
TAAACCTGGATTCTTTAAAAGAGGTTATCGGCAAGGAAGAGGCGTTATTCAAGGTTTTCCGAGAGCAGGAGGAACAGCGAGGCAGGACAGCTGCTGATTTGGCTTTATGTCTGGGTTTGCCGAAAAACACAGTGCTTCCCGTTTTCATTAATGATGCTCCTAAGCATTTGGCTGGGCCATTGACTGAATTGCTGGCCGGCTTGACCAATTCTTTGGAGGAGCTGGCAGAGACAAACAGGCTGAACAATCTTCTTACTCGACAGGCATTGGGAGTCAATGAAATGATTTTTAAGATTATCAACAGTACCGGAGAAAAGGTTTATAATACAAAGGGTGTAATTGAAAAGGGTCATCGGATATCAATATTGGATAAAAAAGCATAGATTAGAAGAATATAACCGAGTAGGAGCGGATGGCCAATGGCAGGAACATTTATGGGAGTGGAAATAGGCAGAAGGGGAATACAAACCCATCAAAAAGCGTTGAATGTTACCGGACATAATTTGACTAATGCCAGCACTCCCGGCTATACCAGGCAAGAGGCGGTATTTGAAACCAGTCTGCCCTTTAACAACCCTTCCTTTGACAGCTCTGCTACAAATGGTCAATATGGAACCGGAGTAGACACCAGTATGATTAGCCGGATCAGAGACGAGTATCTTGATCCCCAGGCACGCAATTCCAACAAAGACCGCTATTACTGGGAGGAGCAGGTTTCTATAATGAACCGGGTGGAGGCAAGCTTTGCTGAGCCTTCCAGCTCCGGAATTCAGGATCAGATGGTGGAATTTTTCAAGGGCTGGCAAAATCTTAACAACAACCCCCAAGACCCTGCAGTAAAAGCAGCGGTAACTGAAATAGGGGTTCAGTTTGCGTCACTGTCCAGCTACACATATACTCAGCTGACTCATGTGGAGGAAAGCATTATTAAGCCCGGCATTATTCCCGAGATAGAAAGCGGTCAGCTAAAGGATTCAGTAGACAAAATAAATGAGCTTTTATATCAGATTCAGAATCTTACCCAGGATATTATGAAGGTATATAAGGTAGGACAACAGCCGAATGATCTTTTGGATAAAAGGGATTATTTGCTGGATGAGCTTTCCAAATATGCTCCCTTGAAGGTTATTAACAAGACAGTAGGGGGAAAGCCTACCGGGGAAACAGTGCTGAATTTTTACGATTTAACCATAACCTCTGTGCCCAGGCAAAATACCCAGTTCAAGCTTCAGCTGGTTGATAATAAGCTTGAGCTTCAGGAAACAGGAACAAGCTGGAAATTAAATTTGACTGATAATTATACCGATACCGGCAAGGGAGGATCCTTACTGGGTTTGGAAAAGGCAAGACAAAATATTATCGAATTAAAATCTGATCTCAATTTTCTGGCAGATAGCCTGAAAACTAAAATTGCTCAGATAAATCTTGCCCCTCCGGCTGCAGAGGTAATAGATTTCTTTACCGGAACCTTGGCAGGCGGAGATTATAGGGTAAATCCAATGATTGCAAGTGATCCGGGGATTATTGAGGGTACTAAATCCGGGCAAATCGCTGATATTCGTCAGCAATATATTGATCCGGATAATAATGTGAAATATACCTTGGAGGAGGGCTACGCCCTTCTGGTTACCAATGTAGGAAATATGGTAAAAAGCAATGAGGATATGGCAGCCAACCAACAGGCTATTCAGGAACAGATGTTTAATTTGCGAGAGGCCGTGGCCGGGGTTTCAGTGGATGAAGAGTTGGCTAACATGGTCCAGTTCCAGTACGGCTATCAGGCTTCAGCCAGGGTTATAAGTATGATGGATGAAATTCTAGATGAGGTTGTAAATAGGCTTAAGCAGATTTAGGAC
>JAAXTT010000028.1 GCA_013336365.1 Peptococcaceae bacterium | reverse complement strand
TTTTTGCATCCTGAAGAGCAAACATCAGCTCCGCTTCAGCGGCTACCTGTCCGTCAACAGTAGCTACCGCCTTGCCCTTGCCTATCGGGCCGCGAATTTTGGTGATCTCCACCTCCAGGCGAAGCTGGTCCCCGGGGACAACCTGTCTGCGGAAGCGAACACCGTCTATGCCGGCAAAAAGCGCCAGCTTTCCCTTGGTCTCCGGCATTATAAGCATTGCAACAGCCCCAACCTGAGCCAGGGCTTCAATTATCAAAACTCCCGGCATTACCGGATATCCCGGAAAATGCCCCTGGAAAAAAGGCTCATTGCCGCTTACATTCTTTATCCCTACAGCCCTTTTCCCTGCCTCAACCTCCAGGATTTTATCCACCATTAAAAAAGGATAGCGATGGGGTATTATCTGCATAATCTCATTAATATCCAAAATGTCCAATTAAAGTCCTCCTTTTTTTATCATTGTCTATTATACCTTAAATAATTGACCCGGCATGATAAAAAACTTATACTTTTGTTTAAAGGAGCTGAAACATATTGAAATTGATTGACAAAGAGGGCAAGGTTTTCGGAATAATCAATGTTATCGATCTTTCTGTGCTGCTACTGGTTCTGTTGGTTGCTGTGGGGGTTGGTTATAAATACAGCCAAAAATCCCAGCAGACTCAAAATGTTACCGTGGAATTCCAGGTAATGGTGCCTCACATCAGACCGGAAATTGCCAAAGCCATTAAGATAGGGGATAAAATGGTCCAGGGTACCAGCTATACCTCGGTGGTTGTCAAGGATGTTCAAATAAAGCCCGGCTATTCTGTAAATGTGGATGCCAAGGGACAGCGAGTGGAATCCTATGACCCCTATCTGGTAGATATTTACGTGACTAACACCGGAAAGACCACCCTTTCCTCAGCTTCAATTGCTATGGGAGGCCAGGATATCCGAGCCGGTAAGGAATATTTCGTAAAATCAAGAGACTATGAATTTAAAGGGGAAATAGTAGCTGTCAGCGTAAAGGAGTAACCCGGGTGGTTATAAAATCAGCTACGGCATTATGGGCATAATCCCCCTTACAGCAAATCCAGCATCCTCTCCAGTCTGTTCTCCCAGGAATGGGTGCGAGCTACTTGGAGTCGATGGGCTCTTAGATCAGAATTCTCCCCTTGCAAAACCTTTTCTATCGCCTTTAAAAATGCCGGATAATCTCCGGCTATTTCTATTTCCTGTCTGAAATCAGCAACCCCCGGCATATCAACACTGACAACCGGACGACCGGCAGCCAAATATTCATAGATTTTCAAGGGATTTACACTTTGAGTCAATTCATTGATCCGAAAGGTGTTCAGGCAAACATCAAAGGCCTTTAAATACCCCGGCAGAGCTTCCTTGTCACGATGCCCAAGGAAAATCACATTGCCAAGGTCCCTGAATTCATCAAGACTTACCCCCGGACCTATCGGCCCGATCATTGCTATTGTCCAATTCGGTCTTTCCCCAGCAAGCCAAGCAATCAAATCAAGATCTATCCAGTGATGAATTACCCCAACAAATCCCAGCAAAGGTCTGGGAAGATTTTTCACCTCTAGAGGTATCTCGGTTTCAGCCAGCTCTGCCTGACCAAATAAATCAATATCTGCAGCATTGGGAATCAGAAAAACCCTGTCCGCAAAGTCCTTTTTTGACTGATAAAGACCCTGGGCACTGGTAAAAACCACATCACTGGCAGCCAACAGGGCGTTTTCCATTTTCAGCACTGCTGCCTTATTTATCAGTCCGGTGAATTCCGAATGCTCATCCACACAATCATAAACCAGCAGACTATAATCAAGACCCTTTGCCAAGGGCAGGGAACCAGGCAGGTAAGTCCAAACCACCGGTCTGGAAAATTTCAGCTTTTTTAAAATGCGCTTAACAAAAAAACGACTCCAGCTCTGATTAAATCTGTTTATCCAGGAAAATAAATTGCCAAAGGGGAGAACCGGAGGAGGGGAATAAAGAAAAATATTGGGTCGCCCGGTCCCTCTGACTCCCTTTTGCCAAAGAGTCCATTTGAACCAAAGGCTACTGTCCTTTATTGCAGACAACAGAGTAACCGGGGGCTCCAGGTAGAGAACTCTATTTTCCTTGGGCATTCTCCACATCAACTGCTGAGATCTGTTCCAGATAGGCTCCCAGTCAACAGGCCCTATACAGACTATGTCCTTGCCATCAATTCTATTTTTAGCCATAAAGGCCTCCACTATCGACTATTGCTTACAAAACCTTACCGGCGCTCAGCTCCTGACCCGAGTCTCCATCATGCTTTGATATATTCCCTCTGTTTTGCGAGCCATAGCTGCTGCGGTGAATTTTTTCTCCACCACAGACTTGGCTGCCGCAGCCATTTCCCGGGCCTCAAGGGGGTGATCGATAATCCAGACAATACTCTTGGCCAAAGCTGCCGTGTCAGCCGGAGGAACCAGCAACCCTGTGGACCCATGCTCGACAATTTCCGGAAGCCCTCCCACAGAGGTGGCAACTACAGGAATTCCTACTGCCATAGCCTCCAGAGCTGTCAAGCCAAAGCCCTCCCACAGTGAGGGCACCACTAACAAATCAAGCTCGGGCATTAGCTCGGAAACATCGGAAATAAAGCCGGTAAAGGTAACCTTGTCTGAAATTCCCAGCTCCCGGGTAAATTCCTCCAGAGCATCACCCTCCGGTCCGCTACCCACAACCAGAAAATGAATATCTTCTCTTTCCTTCAACAGCTCTGCTGCAGCTTTTAGAAAATAGCGGTGTCCCTTGACCCGGTGCAAACGCCCCACTATGGAAACCAAGCTGGCCTCCGAGGGAATTCCTGATTTTTCTCTCCAGCTTGTACCGGAAGAAGGGGTTTTCCTGAACTGCTCAGGATCAAGCCCATTATATACAACCGTAATCTTTTTTTTCGGTATCCCCTGTTGAATCAGGGCCTTTTGCAAACCTCCCGATACAGCGATAAAATGATCTGTAATACCCCCGGAGGCCTTTTCAATAAACATATTGGCCAATCTGCTGAAGGTATCAGGATAATCCTGGGCCAACAGACTGTGGACAGTGGTAATAACTGTTTCAACCCCGGACATTTTAGCTGCCAGCCTTCCTACCAAATTGGCTCTCACTCCATGAGTATGGACGATATCTATTTTGTCATTGATTATATTTTCTCTGAGCTTGGTAATAATACCAAAATCCAGCTTGTGACGCATGGGAATAGAGTAGGCCTTGATGCCTGCCTCTCTTGCCACCTTTAAAAAGGGGTCAGCAAAAAGGCAACATACGGAAACCTCCACTATGCTGGGATCAATGGCAGTGGCCAAATTTAAAATGTGACGTTCGGCTCCGCCAAACTCACCCCCGCCTATCACGTGGAGAACCCTTAATTGCCTCAACGTTAGTGCCTCCTTGGCTTTGTTCAGACCATTTTATCAATTTAAGCACCTTTCTACAAGGAGTTTTTACCTGCAACAGGTTATGGCTGTGTTTCAATCAATGGTGTATAATCAAGGATAGTCAATACTTATATGCATACAGGGAGGCTCTACCTTGACGAAATTTATCCATATGATTAATAACAGCCTGGTCTTTCAGCTTGTGACAAGCAGCCTGAAGACCCTTGACAAATATAAAGAAAAAAGTTCCTTGATCAGATTTTTAACTACCCCTCCCCTATACACCAAGGATGCATTTTTAAAAAAATCAGGTTTGTACAGCCTCCTGTCCAAGGCTTTAAGCACAATGGCCAGACCCTTCACAGCAGCGGGAGCGTTTTTTGATACCTACCGTCCCTACAGCAAAATCTCCGGCCTTAAGCTGCCCAAAGCTGCCCAAGACAGTAGTTCCTGGAGGACTCTGTCCGGCATAAGAGTTGAGAGTGCTCTGTGGCTGATGATTTTTTATCCCATAATTGACTTTTTTCTGAGAAAAATTCCCTCTCTTGCCTTTTTGTCCTCAGGCTGGGACGAGCTGCTTATGGTCGCTATATTATTGGCCTGGCCTGTTCAAATGGCCTTTCGGGACAGACTGCATTACCGCTATACCCCTGTTGATCTGCCTATTCTTATCTATATAGGGATAACGCTTTTTCTTTTCTTTATGCGCTCCTGGAATTTATCCCTAGCCATGGAAGGTACCAGGGTTTACCTGGAATATCTGATTTGGTTTTTTATTGGCTCAAATCTTTTACAAAACAAAAAACAATTCTACGCCTTAATGAAGGGGATAGCCCTGGTTGCCCTGATTGTTGCAGCCTACGGCATATTTCAGCAGATAACCGGAATTGAAACTCCTGCCGAATGGGTTGACAAGGCTGAAGCCGGCATTCAAACCAGAGTCTTTTCTATTGTAGTAAGTCCCAATGTACTGGGAAGCCTGCTGATTCCCTTTATTATGATCACAGGGGGACAGCTTCTTTCCAGTCATAAACGATGGGAGCGTTGGGCCTGGCTGGGAGTCTTGGGAGTCCTGGCGACCTGCATGATTTTCACCTATTCCAGGGGAGCCTGGCTGGCTCTAGGCTTGGCGGCTTTAATCTTTTGTCTCCTCTACAATCCCCGCCTGATTTTTCTGGCGATTATCGGAGCCTTTGCCGCTATCAAGCTGGTCCCGGGGATAGGCAGCAGATTCAGTTACCTATTTTCCTCAGCCTATATAAACAGCAGTCAGAGAGGGGGGCGCTTGGCTCTTTGGCAGGCGGCTCTGGAAAAATTCAAGCATGACCCGATTTTTGGCTCGGGCTTTGGCACCTTTGGCGGAGCTGTAGCGGCTCGAAGAGTGCCCGATGGCTTTTATGTTGACAATTTCTTTCTGAAAACCTTGGCTGAGGCGGGGATAATCGGTTTAATGGCTTTTGTCTGGCTTCTTTTCAGCCTAATCAGAAGTGGCTGGGCGGCTTTTAAAAGCATCCGGGATCCTGACCTGAAAATAATGGCAGGGGCAATACTTGCCGGACTTATTGGGGTGGCAGCCCACAATGGCGTAGAAAATATCTTTGAGGTTCCCATGATGGCAAGCTACTTCTGGCTTCTGGCAGGAATGCTTCTTGCCCTGCCAATGATAGAAAAAACACCGGAAAAATAGCCACCGGCGTTTCTAATTTCGTTTATTTCAACCGAATTATTGGCTAAAGCTGGCCCGGAGGAATAATACCCCCGGAGGCACCCTTTGATCCACCACTGTTACTGCTGCTTGATGTGTTGCTTGAAGAGCCGCCTGTGGTATTATTGCTTGAATCCCAGGCATTGACATCTTCAGAAGGGACTCCGCCAACCTCTTGGTTGGTTGCCGGGTCGGTTACCGAGTCAGGATTTGAATCAGTAGCCTCAGAAGCACCCGAGTCGGAAGACTTGGTGTTAATCGTCGTTTCACCCAAAACAACCTTGCTTCCGGACTGACCCTCCATAATGGCAGCCACTATCTGCCTGCTTTGAATTGGATCAGCCTCCCAATAGCTGATGCCGTCATAATTAAGAAACTTGCCGGGGAGAGTTTGAGTCACAACAGTAGAGGCATTCATTTTACCGGCAGCCTCTGCCAGCTCCTTCATTTCCATGAGACTTAGATTTGTATCCACATCACCATAGGTTTTAATAATAATTTTGGGCAGCTTAACTACAGTGGTCGGCTGCAAAACCTCCTTGATAAGAGCAGTAAGAAACTTCTGTTGCTGCTCGGTGCGCTGAATATCTCCCAGGGGGTAGCTTCTGTAACGAACAAACTGCAGGGCCTTGTCTCCATCCAGCTCCTGAAGTCCCGGGCGAATATCAATAGTATAGGCTCCCCTGTCCTGAGGATCGTAATGATACATTCTGTGCTGTACGTCCATGGTGACTCCCCCTAGGGCGTCCACCAGGTTTTTGAAGCCCTCGTAGTCAATCATGGCATACTTACTAATCCGCACCCCTAAAAGCCCGGATACTGTCCGCATTGCCATGGCCGGACCACCGTAAATAGTAGAGCTGTTAATCTTGTCATAGCCATGCCCGGGAATATCCACCCTAGTGTCCCTGGGTATAGACAGGATGCTGATCAGGTTTTTTTCAGTATCCACGCTGCACATCATCAAGGTGTCCGCCCTGGCTGTGTCTTCCCCCTGCCGGGTGTCGGTTCCGATGACCAGCACATTGATTCTGCCCTCAAAAGCCTCTACAGTCCCACCTGAGATAAGGGAATTTACCATATCATCAAAATAGCCGACAGCCCAAAGGACTCCGCCAGCCATAAACATTAAAACAAGCAAGGTAATAAAAACAAATCTTGCCTTTCTTTTCAATCTGTACCTAGATTGTCGATCCAAAATATTTACCTCGTTTTTTAAAAAATTCTAAATATATACCGGGAAATCTTCCCGGTTATTTCACACTTATTCCGCCCTTATACATAACAACCGCCTTTTCTGTTGCCCGAATGCCCCGACCATCGGCCCTGGGAACAAGAATATGGTGGTTTAGGCTAAGGCCTTTGCCGGCCAGAATATTTGTCCCGGCTGTCAGATCAGGAATCCCATTTCCGGTAGAATCCACAATTACCGCTTTTCCGGCCCGAAGGATCAGTTCGGTTCCGGCCTCGGCAATCAGCTGCTGACCGGTCAGCAAATCTGCAACCTGCCACTGGACGCCCTGCCCAGAAATTTTTGCCAGCTGGCTGTCTACATAGCTTTTTGTTGCCAAGGGATCTTCCTTACTGCCCGGCTCTATAATATCCGCATAAACCGCTATTGTCAGGCTGAAAACCAAAGCCCCGGCAACCAGCAGCACTAAAAGCATTTTTTTAGATTTTGCAAACACCATTTAATATCCCTCCGTAAATTCTTTGACGAAAAACTCACAAAAAAGTTCCCTATGGCTTGTCCAGTATCTCCCTTGCCAGATCAGAGCCCCGTAAGGCTTCCTTGCTGAGAACTGCAACCTTTTGAGCCAGTCTTAGCTTTAATTCCTCTGAGGAAGCAAGGGCTTGAGAGACCTTCGAAGAAAATATGGGGTAATCCAGATTTTCCACCGATCCGCCGGAGGGCATATCCACCAGCCGTAAAAAGCTGTCTACCTTGGGATCATAAGATAATCCCACCATGGGTATGCCAAGAAGCGCGCCGAATATTAAAAAATGCAGCCGCATGCCGATAATCATTTTGGTTTTAGAGATAAGGGAAAGCATTTCCTTGAAATTGAGGGCCTTTTGAATTATATAGGGTCTGACCTTCATCAATGCGGCTATTTCCCTGCCGGCATCCACATCGAGAGGGTAATGCATGTGTAGAAAAACAACCTGCATGACCTGAGCCTGTAAATCATCACAAACCTTGGCAATAACTCCCTTGTAAGAATCATCACCCTTCCAGCTACGAACTGAAATTCCCACCAGCCGATCAGTCTCATTAATCCCGGCCTCAGCCAAAATAGCACTGCCCAAACCAGAGTCAATCCTGGTTACATCAATTCCCAGAGCCGGATCAGCAGTGACCTCAATCCTGGGCTTTGTAACCCCAAGCCTTGCCAGCTCAGCCTTTGACTCATGGTCCCTTACTGCAATCAAATCAACCCTGTTTGCCACCAAGCTCATCAGAGTCATGCCCAGTTTGGTGTTGATTGGGCCGATGCCCTGACCATAAAAAAGCACCGGCTTTTTCATAAGCCGAGCCATAGTTACAATCCCAAGATAATACAAAATACTGTTTGGTCCGGTCACATCCTGGAGCAGTCCGCCGCCCCCGCTGATCAGCAGGTCCGCCTGATTTATTTCGGTAATAATTGCCCTAAGGTCATGCCTGGGTATGGATCGCACACCAAAAAACTCCTGGGTTTTTAACGGGTCTTTAGATAAAACAACGGGGTCAAAGCCCTGGATTTTTTTGTCCAGAGCCTCTAGCATGGCATAAAGCATTGCTTCGTCACCATTGTTCTGAAACCCATAGTATCCTGAAATAACAACCCTGGGCATTAATATGTCCCCCGAATCAAGTTCACTTTATACCTTGCCTTTTGATTTCTTGCAAAGTCTGAATCTATGCTTAAGATATACCATAACAACAAATTTGGGCAAGACTAACATTCTTTTCCAGCGACTGGGCTGACACAAAAGCCGCCCCAGCCACTCCAGGTTTCTTTCATTAAACCAGCGGGGAGAGCGTTGAACAACACCGGAGAGAACATCCAGGCTTCCCCCGACACCCATCAGCATAACCTTGCCCAATTGCTCCCGGTTCTGATCTATCCATCTTTCCTGACGGGGAGAGCCTAAGGCAACAAATACCAGGTCCGGAGATGCCTGTGCTATTTTAGTCAAAACATCCTGATTTTCCTGTTCGGTAAAATATCCGTGCTGAGTCCCTACTATATTAATTCCCGGGAACATTGCCTCTGCCCTTTTGGCTGCAGCCTCCGGGACTCCCGGTGCAGAGCCCAGGAAAAATACCCGCCAGCCGGAAGCTCCAGAATGCTCCAGCAGCTTCATCATCAAATCTATTCCAGTTACTCTTTCCGAAACAGGCTGACCAGCCATCTTGCAGGCCCAGACAATCCCTACTCCATCCGGGGTGACCAAATCCGCGCTTTTAATTATATCCATCAAATCACATTGACCCTGGGCACAACAAAGCATCTCCGGATTGAGGGTGACAACAAAACAGGCTTTGTCCTCCTTCAGCTTTTGAGATATTGCTTCAACAAATTGGTCCAGTTCAAGTCTGTCTACCGGTGCTCCAAGCACATCTAATCGCATATTCCACCATTATTTTAATTATCCTAACATTTTACCACAATTTTTTCCACTGCTCCAGTAGATTGGAAGGAATCCCTAATAAAATCACAGCCTTTGGCCGGATATCCGGGGCATGATAAGGACACCTATTTTTTCTGCCGATATTTGTTCAGCAGGATTCCCCCTTATCTTTGTCGAAGTCAAAACCATCCTGTTACAAGAAAGGCTATTTCGGTGCAGCATTATTTAACTGCCATGCGGCCAAAGCAATGGACAAAAAATCTCTTTATATTCGCCGGGATAATTTTCTCCGGAAACCTCTTCAACAGCACCATGCTCCTAAAAGTATTCGGCTGTTTTGTTGTGTTTTGCCTGATCAGTGGTGCAGTGTACCTGATTAATGATATCTGCGATCTGGAGAAGGATAAAAAACATCCGAAAAAGAAACATCGCCCTCTCCCGGCAGGCCTTATCTCAGTCAGGGGTGCAGGCACAGCAGCTGTCCTTCTGACAGTCAGTGCTTTGAGCCTGGCCTTTTTCCTGTCTGTGAGCACCGGTATAATTACCGCTGTCTATTTTGTTTTGATGCTCCTTTATTCCTTCTATATTAAAAAATTTATAATTCTCGATGTCTTTACCATCGCCCTTGGCTTTGTACTGCGGGTGGTGGCAGGAGTTGAGGTTATCAATGTCTATCTTTCCCCTTGGGCTGTGATGTGCACCTTCTTTCTCGCCCTGTTCCTTGCCCTTGGCAAAAGGCGAAATGAAAAGATAATTCTGGGGGATACTGCCAGTGAGCACAGGGATTCTCTGGATATGTACACAATCGCCCTAATCGATCAAATGATTTCTATAGTTGCCACCTCAACTATCGTCAGCTATTTTCTTTATACCTTTAAGGCGGGGCAGCACCTAAGCTCTATGATTACCATACCCTTCGTCCTGTTCGGACTTTTTCGCTACCTTTTTCTGGTCTATAACGAAAATTCCGGAGGCAGCCCGGAGGATATTATTATTGGAGACCGCCCCCTACAGCTTGCAGTGATTTTGTGGGGAGCAGTATCAATGGGACTGCTGTATTGGGGATAGAAATATCAAACTAAAAAATATGCTAGCTGCCGGCTTATGCAACAAGGCTTTCAGCTACTTTCCAAGGAGGAATTACTTATGGGCTCAATTGTTTCTGTTTTAAAAACTACTCCGGACACTATTCTTGAGGACTATGCCCAGCTGATGAAGTTAGCTGAGTACCAAAAATATCTTCCGGCCAATCGGGAGACTATTATCAAGCTGAATCTGTCCTGGACCAAGTATTTTCCGGCCTGCTCCTCCCAGCCCTGGCAGCTGGAGGGCACAGTAAAAACCATGCTGGAGGATGGCTACCCGAAGGAAAGCCTGCTGCCGGTGGAAAACAAAACCGTGGTCACCAATCCTATCCAGGGTGCAATCAATAACAAATGGATGCCGGTGCTGAATAAATACGGACTCAGCTATACCCCTCTTCCCGAGGTAGAGTGGGTTGTGTTTCAACCCAAGGCAAAGCTGCTGGTGCTGGACAAAATTTTCCCCGAAGGGATAAAAATTCCCAAAATGTTTTTGGACCGCAGTGTTCTTCATCTGCCTACAGTGAAAACTCATGGCCACAGCACCACCACCGGAGCCATTAAAAACTCCTTCGGCGGTCTGCTCAAAGAGGTTCGCCATTATTGCCACAAGCATATGCATGAAACCCTGGTAGATTTAATGCTACTACAAAGGGAAATCCATCCGGGAATTTTTGCAGTAATGGACGGAACCATTGCCGGTGACGGTGCCGGCCCCCGGACTATGATTCCGAGGGTAAAGGACTACATCCTTGCCTCGGGAGACTCGGTGGCTATCGATGCAGTAGCTGCCAAAATGATGGGCTTTGATCCCCTTTCAATTCCCTATCTGCGGATGTGTGATGAAATGGGTCTGGGCAATGCCCGAATGGAAAATATCGATATTGTAGGGACAGACATCAGTCAGGTGAATTTTGGCTTTGAAACTAAAAAAAGCCTGGTTATCTGGGGAGATCAGATGATTCGCAAGGGCTGTCTCAAGCCCCTGGAAAAAATGCTGCTCCATGGGCCTCTCATGGCCTGGGCCCCCTTTGCCTCCAATGTTTACCATGATTACCTTTGGTACCCTACTGTAGGAAAGAAAAGGATCGATGAATTCGCCGAAACCAAGTGGGGTAAATTATTTGATAAATATTAAACCGCCTTTACCTAAGTCAGAAGGGAATGCCTAATGAACAGCACCTATCTTATTCTTATTATTGCTATTATTTGCAATGCGGGCGCTAATATCCTGATCAAGGCTGCCATGAGGCAGAGTCCGATATTTCTGGAAAATGCCGCGGTTTTTCAGGCAGTGCTTCAGGCCTTGAAAAATCCTTTTCTGATTGGTGGAGTGGCGCTTTTTGGCCTTGCCCTGGCCGCCTACAGTGTAGTTCTCAGCAGGCTAAATCTTAGCATTGCCTATCCGATTATGACCGGTGCGGGGTTTCTCCTGGTCTTTCTCTTTTCCGCCCTGTGCTTTAAGGAAAGCATAAGCTCAGTGCATATTTTGGGGGCAGTGCTGATTTTAAGCGGAGTTTGGGTGCTGGCAAGATAAAAAAACAGGCTGTATATTTCTATATTCTGAGGTAAAAAATTGAACAGGCTATATCTAAAGACTGCAGCGGCCTTGATATTATCTACTCTGTTTACCGCTGCAATCTGGTATCTTTACTACAAAACCTATTTTACCGGGCTGATTCTCAATGATGCTATGGATTATGCCGGCATTGCCAGAAACGTTGCCCGGGGACAGGGCTTTATCTCCCAGTATATAACCCCTCTGGGACTGGCCCACCATGGGATACCCCAGCCTGATCTTTGGCGGGCTCCCCTTTGGCCTCTGATACTGGCCGGATTTCAAAAGGTCCTAGGCTTTACTGATGAAGCCAGTGCTCTTGGTTCCGGTTTTTTCTTTATTCTGACCGGCCCGGTAATCTTTTTACTGGCCAGACAGTGGTTCGGCTACATGACAGCAATAGGAGCGGTTTTCGTTTACAGCCTGACCCCTTCCCTTCTTAGCTTCAGCATTTCCGGAATGACTGAGCCAATTGCCATGTTTTTAATGGCTCTGGCTGTACTTACCGTCTCCAATCAGAGGCTGAAAAACACTCTGGGTGACTGGCTGGCCGGAGGCGTTCTGGGGCTATTTTATCTGGCTCGCTACAATGGGCTGCTCTTTCTGCCCTTTTTTCTTATTTACCGCTGGCATTACAGAAAAAAAGGCCTTCCCCCGGCCGGCCGGATGCTTTTGGGCTTTTTGGCGGTAATCCTGCCCTGGCTTATAAGAAATACTGTGCTCTTCCAAAATCCTTTGTTTTCTTTGCAAAAATATGAGCCGGTAATGTTTACCAGACTCTATCCGGACTACAGTCTTTACCTTTTTACCTCCAAGGTGGAGGTGGGTCAGTTTGTCACCAACCATTTGGATCTGTTGATTGTTAAGATTTCAGAAAACTGGCTTCTGTACCGGGAAATTGCTCTGACTGATCAGATTAACTTTGTCACCGGATTTTTCTTTATCCTATTTGTTATTTCTCTGCTGATCCCCTTTGGAAAAAAGGTCTCGGGAATAAAACCCCTGCTGATAATGTGCTACCTCAGCCAGCTGGGTGCGCTGCTGGTAATCCATCTGATTCCCAGACTTTTTGTTATTTTTACCCCTTTTTATATAATTTTTGCTATTGGGGGGCTTTTGAAAATCGGCTATTATCTTGCGGAAAAATTGAATTTTAGAACTGTCCCTCACCTTTTGGCAGTAATTTTTATCCTCTTTCTTTCCTTTCAGAATATTGTCGGTCAAAAACCACCTGAAATGGTGCCTCCCGACAGAGAGAGATATTCAAGGATAATCCGGGAGCTGGCATCGATGGTTCCAAATGATCAGCTGATTCTCACCAATGAAGGTCATCTGGTAAGCTGGTATGGTGATCGCTTTGCCTGTAAGATACCCTACAGTGTGCAGATGATTCCTGAGATTCAGAGTCGGGCACGGGTGGGCGCCTTTTTCTTGTCAGATAGGATTCTTTGGCATATGCCTGAAGCGGACCCCAGCTGGAAGAGGCTTTATTTCCAGCAACCCCGGGAGCTTTATGGCATGAAGCTAGTGGAAAGCATGCCCTTCAGAGGGGCAATTTATAAGTAGTGATAGGGTTATTTGCTTTTTAACTTGGCAATAACAGCAGGAATAAGGGATACAATGATTATGCCCAGAACGACATAGGTGAAATTATCCTTTACCGCCGGGATATTCCCGAAATAATAGCCTCCAAACATAAAAGCCAAAACCCAGGAAAGTCCTCCGGCTATATTGTAAAGTGAAAACCTTATAAAATCCATCCTGCCGATTCCTGCAATAAAGGGTGCAAAGGTCCGAAATATGGGCAAGAATCTGGATAAAATTATCGCTTTCCCTCCATGTTTTTCGTAAAATGCCTGGGTCTTGTCCAGGTGTTCCTTTTTAATAAGCCGGGATTCCTTGTTTTTGATCAACCGGTGGCCAACTATCCTGCCGATAAAGTAATTCAAAGTATTCCCGCCAACTGCAGCTATAATTAAAATCAGGAGGATAAGCTGGAAGTTCAAAGCTCCCAAAGCACCTAAGGCACCGATTACAAATAATAGGGAGTCTCCGGGAAGAAAAGGTGTGAACACAAAACCGGTTTCAGAAAAAATAATCGCGAAAAGGATTAAATATGTCCATGCTCC
>JAAXTT010000233.1 GCA_013336365.1 Peptococcaceae bacterium | reverse complement strand
CAAATCCCTTGAGCACAGGGTTATGAAGGTGCCTCATCATGGCAGCAGACATACCTTGGAGGAGTTTCTTCAGGAGGTAGATCCTGAATTATCGGTTATCTCAGTCGGGAAAAACCTTTTTGGACAGCCGAATCCTGAAATTATTTCCTTGTGTGAGGAAACCGGGAAGGTTTATAGAACAGATCGGCATGGATTGGTGGTATTTTACAGTGATGGAAGCAATATTAAGGCTGAAACCTACAATAGCACTACCAAGGACTAATTGCTTTGGAGAGCTTCCAATCTTTTAGCAGATTGCTCCGATTGGTATTCCAGCTCCATTAAGGTAGTGGGGATGTCTACAATATAGCCATTGATATCCACAACCAGCTCAGGATTTTTCAGCTGATAATCAAGGTCTCTGCGGATATCATTCAAATAATTAATAATCAGCTTCTCTCTTTGTTGATTCAGTTCAACCAGAGTGATAAGCTCGCTTTTTATTTTCTGGTCCTCTATATTATCAATAATCCCACTTATTTTTTCCAGTTTTTTGTGACTGTCTTCCATTTTAAGCATCATGTCATTAATAGTAATAGACAGCATAGAGTCTTCCTGAAGACTTTTTAACTCAAAGAAGGTTACCACTGTTTGCTGGTAACCCAGCAGCAGCTGCTTTATATTTTGGTCGGCAGTAGCATCTTTTTTGCCACAGCCGGTTATAATAACTGACAAAACCACCAGCAATAATATGGTCAGGCGTTTTTTGCCCATGGTACCACAGCCTCCTAATAATCCAATAGCTTTCCGGGGGTTATATTATAATGATAATTTCTATAAAATATATCATTATCCTTCCATAATACTCAGATATGGTGGATAATATTGCAAGGGGAGCTGGTTGAATGGATTATTTGATAAGAGGAATGGATAAAGGTAGAAACTATCGAATATTTGCTGTGAGAACAACAAATATTGTTGAGACAGCTAGGATAAACCATGACACCTGGCCAATAGCCACTGCAGCACTGGGACGAGTTTTGACCGGAGCTCTATTGCTGGGAGCTAATTTAAAGGGGGAAGACCTGATTACCTTAAGAGTTATTGGGGATGGTCCTTTGGGTGCCATTGTTGTTTCCGCCAATTCCTATGGAGAGGTCAGAGGCTATGTTCACGAGCCTCATGTTGATTTGCCGAGAAAAGTGGAGGGAAAGCTTCCTGTGGGAGATGCTGTAGGCATTGGTACCTTTAGTGTTACCAGGGATTTGGGATTAAAAACACCTTTTGTGGGAAGTGTTCAGTTGGTTTCCGGAGAAATTGCCGAGGATATCACTCATTATCTTCATAAGTCTGAGCAATCTGCTTCTGCAGTGGCTTTAGGTGTTTTTGTGGATAAAGAGGGCAAGGTAATGTCAGCAGGTGGTTTTTGGCTGGAGATATTGCCCGGTGCAGATGAGGAATTGATTGGTCAGATTGAGAAAAGGCTTTCTGAGCTGCCTCCTGTGAGCAGTATAATAGGTAGTGGTGCAACTCCAGAGGAAATAGCCGCAATGGTTACCGGAGACAATTCTTTAAGCTTTTTGGGAGAGACCCCGGTAGTTTTTAAGTGCAGCTGTCATAGGGAAAAAGTCAAAAGCATTCTCTATAGCTTGGGAAAACCGGAAATAATCAGTATTTCCCAAGAGAAGGGCTATGCAGAGGTGCGATGTCATTTTTGCGGTGAAAAATATCATTTTGAGCAAAAAGAGCTGGAAGTACTTATTGAGGAAATTGGCTAGCTGAGTATTGTTCTCTGGAGGAAGTGTTTTTTTGCAGGATATATATCAAAGAAAAATTAACTATTTACGTATTTCTGTTACAGACCGTTGCAATCTGAGATGCACGTACTGTAT
>JAAXTT010000232.1 GCA_013336365.1 Peptococcaceae bacterium | reverse complement strand
TTCGGTGCAACAGGAAATTATCTCTACCCCTCGTTTTCTGAGTCCCATTACTTTTAATATATCCCAGCCAAGCTTAACCTCATGGACTGAATCACCTGTCAAGGATACCCTTATGGTATCACCTATTCCCATAGCCAAAACTGCTCCAATACCAACAGAGGATTTTACTGTCCCAGAGCTTAGGGTTCCAGATTCAGTTACTCCTACATGCATCGGATAATCAACCATTTTTGAAAGAAGACAGTACGCCTTGATCATCAAGGGAACATCCGAAGCCTTTAGAGAAACCTTAATCTCCCGGTAATCAAGAGCCTCCAGTTGTCGAATATGGCCCATAGCACTCTCAACCAGTGCCTCCGGGGTCAGACCTTTATATTTTTCAAGTATATCTTTCTCTAAAGAACCGGCATTAACACCTATTCTTATTGGGATACTTCTTTCCTTACAGGCCTTGACGACCTCTCTCACCTTGTTACTGCCCCCGATATTGCCCGGATTTATTCTTAATCCATCTACTCCAAATTCAACTGCCGCCAAAGCTAATTTATAATCAAAGTGAATATCCGCTATCAAGGGTAAGGATATTTCCTTTTTTATATCCTTCAAGGCTAATGCTGCCTGATAATCAGGAACCGCCACCCTAATAATTTCACATCCTGCCCCGTAAAGGCGATTTATTTGCTCCACAGTTGCAGGCACATTTCTTGTATCAGTATTTGTCATAGACTGGACCGAGACCGGAGCACCACCGCCGATTTTGACATTGCCTACTTTAATTTCCCTAGTTTTTAACCTATGCACAAAGAAAACATCCCTTATAATAAATTAACCCGGAAAACACAAATTGCTTAAATCACATTACCAGATGAAGCACATCATTATAGGTAATAAATACAATTAATAAAAGCAAAAGCGCAAAGCCTACCATATGAATAAAATTCTCCTTGCTTTGTTCAACAGCCTTTCCCCTTAGCTTTTCTATCAAAAGGAAAATTATCCTGCTTCCATCAAGAGCAGGTATGGGGAATAGGTTAAAGAGCCCAAGGCTTATAGATAAAAATGCAGCAAGACTAACAAGATTAAGCAACCAGTTGCTGCTTTCCACAGCCTCATTTATTGTAGCAACTATCTGGACCGGACCACCCAGCTCCAGAGGAACCTTCTGAGCAATTCCCTTGCCAAGATAATCAATTATTTGGTAAGACAATAACCCAGTATACTTAACCCCGGATACCATAGCCCTTACTGGACCCACCTTTGTAGGTGCCGGCATAATCCCAATCTTGCCAATATTTTTTTCATCACGATAAGGTACAACTGACAAACTTAGTTTTTCAGATCCTCGTTCTATAGTAATATTTAGAGCTTTGTCGGGATTTCTGCCTACAGTCTCACTTAATTGATCCCAGGATATCACCTTAATACCATTAATTGCAGTTATTGTGTCTCCCGGCTTGATTCCTGCCAATTCTGCAGGCTTCCCTGCCAATGTGCCCTGCACTGTGTTGGAGGGTTTATCAGGAACGCCATAGCTCATAAATATTATAGCCAGCAAAATCGAAGCAAGGATAAAGTTCATCATGGGACCGGCAATGATCACCGCAATTCTTTCACCAACGGTTTTACTGTTAAAGCCTCTTTCTTCATCATCCGGAGATTCCTCTCCGGGGTCCATGCCGGCCATGCTGACAAATCCTCCCAAGGGAAATGCTCTCAGATTATACGCGGTTTCACCCTTAGAGATTGAAACAAGCTTTGGTCCAAAGCCAAGACTAAATTCGCGAACCTTTATACCAACAAGCTTCGCAACCATAAAATGACCAAGTTCATGAAAAAAAACTAATATCCCAAAAACAATTACCGACGCAAAAAA
>JAAXTT010000117.1 GCA_013336365.1 Peptococcaceae bacterium | reverse complement strand
TTGTATTTTTTTGCTACTTGGTAAATATCCCCGCCATGGCTGTAAGTATTATCCATAATTAATCATCCCCGTTGCCCTTTTTATTGGTGTGACTACCGGAATTTATTAATAATGCCAGCCCCTTAATGTCTGCCGGCAAATCAATTTCATTTTCAATAATACCTTTTTTCTGGAGCATAGAAAACACTTCCAGAAGCATTGGTTTGTTTAACCCTGCTTCCTTCAACAGTATTTCATCTGAAAAAATTCTGCCCGGGATTCCCTCTCCCAGGATTGCACCCTCTACCATTACATATATATAATCAGCCCAAGAATATGCTAAATCCACATCATGAGTGGACATTATTACAGTTATACCCTCCCGATTAATCTCATCCAGCAAATCAACAATCTGGGTTTTGTGTTTTGGGTCAAGACTGGCTGTCGGTTCATCAAAAATTATCACCTCTGGGTCCATAGCCAAAATATCTGCAATGGAAACCCGTTTCTTCTGACCTTGGCTTAAGTAATGGGTTGGCCTGTTTTTTAAATCCTCTACTCCGGTTTGCCTCATAGCTCTGGATACTCTGATCTCAGCATCCTTTTTTGACAAACCCATATTTAGTGGACCAAAGGAAATCTCTTGAAATACATTGGCTGCAAATAATTGATCATCCGGGTCCTGAAAAACTATTCCAACCCTGCTACGCAGTTCCTGCAAGGATTTTTGTCGATATGATATGGGCCTCCCGGCAAAAATCACCTCACCCTTTTCCGGCTTTAAAATCCCATTAAGATGAAGAAAAAGGGTTGTCTTCCCTGCACCGTTAGGCCCTAAAAACGCTAGCTTTTCACCTTTTTTTGCCTTGAAGGAAATATTGTCAAGGGCCTTTGTGCCATCTGGGTATTTATATTCAATTTCCCGGGCTTCAATAATATACTCTGACAAAATGCCACCCCCGGTCAGAAAATTTTTATTATCTAAATCAATAGAAAAACTCAAAACTGGCAATCCCCAATATTACGAAAAAAATCACAGCAATATTCAATACAGAAAAAGGATATTTAATTTCCAGCACCTTAATCTCACCGTTATAGCCTCTGGCTAAAAGAGCAGTATAAAGACTTTGGGAATGAAGATAGGAATTGATAAAAAGGCTTCCGGCCAATTTTCCTATTGAAGTGCAGGAGACAAATAAATTTCGATAGCCCAAACGGGAGGACTGGGAGACAAAAATCTTTGACCCCGTTTCCATAAAAACAAAAATAAATCGATATACCAGCTCCATTAATTCAAGGAGTAATCCCGGGAAACCAGCTTTTCTCATTGTCATGGCAATATCTGTTATAGAGGTAGTAAGTGCCAGAAACAACAGGCTTAGGGTGGCACCTGTAGATTTAACAAGCAAGTGGGCTGCCATCAGTATGTCCTTTTTTGCAAAGCCTATAAAAACTCCTTTTATATGTAAAGCCAGAATTAATTCTTCCGAATTCCCGGTAAAGGATAGGGCTGTTGTGATAGCACTGAATAATATAAAAAGAAGGGGAAATCCAGCCAGTTTTATATATGAGGACCAGGGTATTCCGGCCCTGCCTGTGGTCAAAAAAATCATAATAACAATAACTGCAATAGCGCTGGCCGGGTTTGTGGCCAACAGACATATCAGCATGCCTGACAAGGCGGCTGCAAGCTTCTCACCCGGATGAACCCTTGATAATTTGCTGCTATATGCATAGCTGTCTATTTGTAGCATTTTTTTTCTTTCTCCCGGTGCTTATCCCTGCCTCTTTGATAACCAAAATAGTAGCCGATAATTCCGCTGCCCAATGCTGCCTGTAATGCGAACAGCAGACTTTCAATTTCACTTCCCGGGGGAGTCCAAACAGAACTGAACCAAGGCTGATATCCGGGGCTTAACTCCTCAATAGCTTTTTGTGCTTGTCCATCCGTACCCTCAAAATCTTCCCCCCTGGAGACGAAAATTGAAAATACCAAAAGGGCGGCAATTGCCGCTATAATAATAATATTTCTAAATCCTGGCTTCTCTGGAGCCTTCATCATAAAAAACATCCTTTCTTTTAACCAAAGATATTTCATTAAGGTCTTGGTCTCCGTATTCCAGAATAAAATTAACTGCCATAACAGTCAGTAGCCCTTCAATAATAGCCAAGGGCATTTGAGTTACTGCAAAAATACCGATAAATTTATAAAAGGATAAAAGAACGCCTCCTTGAGCTAGTGGAAAGGCTAAGGCAAGCTGACCGGAGGTGGCTATATATGTAATCATATCCCCTATTGCTGCCGCCATAAAAACTGACAGCCAAACGGGAAGCTGTAAAGCTCTGGACAACCGAAAAATATAATAAACAACAAAAGGACCGGCTACAGCCATAGAAAACACATTGGCGCCCAAAGTAGTGATCCCTCCATGAGCCAGCAAAAGTGCCTGGAATAACAATACGATAGCTCCTAAAATACTCATTACATACGGCCCTAGAAGTATTGCTCCAAGGGCTATTCCTGTCATGTGAGATGAGCTCCCTGTCACCGAAGGTATCTTAAGGGCAGAAAGAACAAAAGCAAATGCCCCGGCTAAAGCCAGCATCATCTTTAGAGAAGGTTTTTCAGCAATAAGTGACTTAATTGATCTGTAGCCTAAAAAAAGAAAGGGCAACACTAATATTGTCCAAAACCCACACCAGCGTACCGGCAGAAAACCCTCCATTATATGCATTCCATAGGCCTTTTGGGGTATTGCCATCAAAATAAAGGTTCCCCAAACCTGCAACCAGCCCTTGCATCTCAAAAAAATGCACCTCCATAAAACATTCTCTTCTCTTTGCTAAAATCGAAAAGCCTCTGCAGGCAAACACCAGCAGAGGCTTTTATAAACGTCAAAATGCCCTGCTTAACCTCCCTGTTCATCGAGGGTAATCAAGCTTCTTCAGATTAAGCAGGTTTCCTGGCTTAGGATCATCGTTATTCCTGCGCCTTCCCAAAACATGAGTTCAGTGGCTTTTGCAGGACAACTACCCTTTACAGTGGCGGAACCGCGCCGGCTTTTTACCGGCTTCCCTTTTAAATTCATGCCTACGCATAAATCACTTAACCTTACCAATTAAATTCAGTTAATTTTATCATTGCCATTTATTGCTGTCAACGGGGCTGAATCTGTCCATTTTCTTCTAAATATCCTGTTACCTTTTCTACAATAATCGGTATTGCAGCAGCTACCTTGTCACAGCAACCCTCCCGGAAGGTTACATTATCCTCAACCTCTACTGCAAATATCAGTACTTTTTTGGGAACAGGTAAATCAAGCCTTTTTCCCAGCTCTAAGGCTGTAACCAAATTAAGGTCATGAATTGATGCCAGCCTTACCGTTTCCTTTAGAGCCTGTGGTTCAAACTCATAAACATCTCCGATTATTCCGTCTTTTGTCTGAATGGAATCAACAATTATTGCTTCTTCATAGCCCAGTAAAAGATCCAGCAGGTTAAATCCTGCCAAGGATGCTTCCCTTATATCTCCATTAAAGTTGCCGGGCAGCCTTTTTTCTATTTCCCGAACTGCAAATATTCCTACTCCGTCATCACTTAAGATGGGGTTTCCCAGACCAATAATAACAGTTTTTACTGCCATAATCTTTCACACAAATTGCCCTTATGATCAAATATTTTTATCTCCATAGGTGATTTGCCCGGCATAGAATGGGTTGCACAGGAAAAACATGGGTCATAGGCTCTAAACGCCATCTCAACCATATTCAGTAAGCCCTGATCGACCTTGCCGTTTTTTATCAGCATTTTTGCTGCCTGTTTAATACTCAGGTTAATTGAGGCATGATTGTTGGTAGTGCCCACCACCAAATTAGCCTTAGTTATCAAGCCCTTTTCATCAGTTCTGTAAAAATGGAATAAGGTTCCCCTGGGTGCCTCCACCACCCCAACACCCTCGGTAGGAATAGCTGTTGGTATGGTTCGAATATTAGTGCTTGAGGCCTCCGGGTCTGATGCCAAATCCACCATTCTCTCTGCGGCATATAACAGCTCAACTAATCTTGCCCAGTGGGTCGCCAGAGTTGCCTTAAGTGGCTTGCCTCCTAAAACACTGATCATTTTTTCATAGGCGGAATTGGCCAAAGGTGTAGCCATCCCTTCAGTTACATTCATTCTTCCCAAGGGCGCTACTGTATATATCCCGCTGTCAATTCCATCAACAAAGCCCTTCCAGCCGACCTTCTTTAAAAATGGGAATTTTAAATATGTCCACTCCTCCACATGCTCATCGATAAAATCACGATATTCAGATGCTTTGAATTTGGCATACTCTTTTCCTGTAGGATCCATTACCCTGATTTTTCCATCATAGATATTCATCTGGTTATTTTCATCAACTAAGCCCATAGAGTAGGTATCAAGACGATACACATCTCCCAGAATCAAATCTACATAGGCTTTGTTTTTTAAAACTACATCCTCAAAAAGCTGGAGGGTAAACTGGGCAAAATTTATTAAGGATTTACCCTTTTCCACTATATCCAAACGCTGTGCCTCGGTAATGCCCTTGCTTTGACCCCCAGGAAGCCCTGTAACCGGCTGAGTGGCACTGCCACAGATCAATGCCTGAATGTCTTGGGCCATTGCTCTGTGCCTTATCACTTCTCCTCCTGCTTCCAACCCTACCTTGCCCACAACTCCCAGAATGTTACGTTCACTGGGATCTGCATCCGGTCCCAAAACAAAGTCCGGAGCTGCTAAAGCATAAAAATGAGCAGTATGAGAATGGATAAAATGGGCACAATACATAATTTCTCTCAGCAGCTTTGCAGGCTTGGGAGGATCTACCTGCCAAACTGCGT
>JAAXTT010000116.1 GCA_013336365.1 Peptococcaceae bacterium | reverse complement strand
GACCAAACTAGTGGAACGTGGTTTCTTAAATACGAGATTGACACCGGGCTTTTAAGTCAGGCGATGGCAAGATCCAATTTGGAATTAACTGATTTGATATTTCATAGGGATAGTTTATATTCTTTGAAAGCCAATAATTATGGAGTATACAAATATATAAATTCAAACTGGGTATATCAGAACATATATAACGTGAGTGGTAGTAGACTTGAGGAGAGTAATGAAAGCTTATTTCTTCTCGGCACAACAGCTGTTTTCGGACATAGGATAACCCCGGTTGCCCAGCAATTTGGTAACTTAGCATCACTTCCTTTTACAAGCAATATTTATTTGTATTCTGCAGTTGCCGGCAAGTATGGTGAGCTTTATTTGGGGGGTGCTAACGGAAGATTTGGAATTCAACTGAACACGGTAGGATATACAGATTCAAGCATTTTTACAGATTATACTCTTGCTGATACTAAGGCAATTACTGTTGAGGCAAGGGATGCAGTCAAAGATTCGGTCAGTACTGCTTTGGAAGAGGCAAGATATGCTAATAATAAGCTGGAAGATTTACAGACAGCAATATTGGATTTACACGACAGGTTTTTGGCAGATAGAGTTCCCCCAACAATAAAAATAAAAACTGTTTCAGGCGCAGTTTCAACCAGTGGAGGGTCAATAAGGGTTGTATTAGATATATCGGATAACAGGTCAAATCTTTTTACCTATAGTATTGATGGGATTAATTATTCGATGCTCCCAGAAAATAATATTATTAACTTATTTCTTGATAATAATGGTGTAAATGTTAAGCAGATTTGGGTTAAGGATGAGGCTGGTAATTGGGGAACAGGGATAATTGTCATAAGAAAGATACAGTAGACATAATGTACTCTTAATACTTTAAGGTGGTTATTTATTGATAAAAGTAGTTTTGACAATTTTATTATCAATATTTCTCCAGGGTTGCAGTGATGTTGAATCTTATACATTGATAGAAAATGAGGCAATAATGGTAGTTGATAGATATTTGGAAAGCTCAGTTGGTGGTGAGTGGCAAAAGGTTTTTGACACTGTGTCCGGAGAGGTATTGGCACAGAGCAAGATAAATTCAAAAAGAACAATGATAAAAGGGTCTATTTTAAAAAAGGAATTTAGGGCAGATTATATTGCAAAGGAGATTATTGAGGTGAATAGTGATATATCGGTAAAACAGGGTGAAAATACAGATAGAATAGCGCATTACTTTAAATTGTCCAGAATCGGAGGCAAGTGGAAAATATTTAAGATGTCATATGGGAATTATATTAGAGATGATTTACAGGAGGGGAAAATAAATCATAAAGCTTCAGCAGTTGTAAAGGAATATTTTGAATTGCCTTTTGAAGAAAAACGCAGTTCAGGGAGTCATTATTTTGTGGGAGAATTAAAGCAGGAAGCCATCAAGCTGGCAAGTATGGTAAAAGATGATCAAATATTAAAAAGTCAAAATAACATCAGGATTAAGGTCAGCAGTATAGATAGTATGGGTGTAGCTAAGGGGTTTGTTGTTATTATGGTAAATTATAATAAGCATCATGAGAGTATAATCTCGTCACATCAAGCGATAGTAGAGCTTTTGGAGCTGGAAAATGATTGGAAAATTGGGAATATAGAGATATTGAAATAGGATGATAGGAGACTCTGTAGTTTGAAAAAAACACTTATACTTCTTATCTTTTTGATATTCCTGTCTGAATCCAAAGAGAAGGCTGAAGGAGAGGTTATTTTTGACGAGGTATTTGTCGATAAGTCTAATATAAATACAACTATGACGACTGCGAAGGTTGATTTGGAAGATCATAATCTGTCTCTTCCAACTATTTCGACAAGTGGAGTAATTGATAATGTTGACGAGGGCTTTGGCTATGTAGTTGCTGGGAAAAATGGTATTGAATTTTATGAATATGATGATGATAAGAAGGAAATGGTTTTAAATCCGTCCTTGTCATGCTCTGGGAATATTAATTCAACAGGAGTTTCTTTGAGACAGGATAATTATAGCATTTGGGTAATATCCGAGGATTCTCTGGTTAATTATAGGTTTAATGGTACGGGAATGAGCAATGATCCTGCGTGTAAAATAAGTGGACTTTCTGATTTGATTAGCGTTGCGGCAATTCAGAGTAATGATTCGGCACTTGTTTTACAAAATGATAAAGGTAAGGCTAAAATAACCCGCTATGACAATAAGGGATTTCTTGAACCAGGATTATTTTTTGAGCCAGGTTTATCAAATCCGGTAGGGTTATCAATGGTTGGGGATGGCTTGGATTTTAATCTATTTACAAAGAATGCAGGATATTATTTTTATTTTGATGACTCTTTGGGGAATTATCGTGAAGATCCATTAAAAAGAATTGAAGTATTTGATGAAATATTATCTGGAGATAGTGATGAATTTGGCAGTTTGGTGATTACCTCCAATGGGCCGAAGTATTTCTCCTTTGATGATTCATCAGGCTATTCTCTATTGGAGATTTTCAGCCCGATATTATCTGATTTGCCGGTAGCGGTATCTCTAAAGGATGCTGCTAACGGACAGGTATTTATAAATAAGGATGGACAGGTTCAATGGTGGGTTTATGATGATCACAGTAATTCTATGATCAGAGATAGTTCATTGGAGGTATCCGGGGTTAGGATAAACAGTGGCTATGTTCAGCCAAGAGACTATTATTCTCAGGTTTTTTTCGTTGGCAATTATAATATTGCTAGGCTTTCAGTAGTTGAAAATACCCCGGAATCTACCAAGATTGATTATCAAGTATCATCAGATGGGGGACAAGTTTTTACTTTTGTAACACCTGGAATCTGGACGAAAATTCCAAAGGGTGATAAATTTGTTGTTTGGTTGAGACTTTATACCTCAGATTCTGCTCAATCTCCTATAATTTCAAGAATAGCTTTAGAGGGTGAAGACGATTTTATTATTGAAGGATTTGCTGAGCCTCAACCGGCAAAAAGAGGAGAGGAAACAATAATTACAGCCAGAGCAAGAAGCTTTGCCACAGGAGATAGGCTGGACATGGATAGTGCATATGTTGAATATCCTTCTGAAGTTGGTTCTGTTAGGGTACCTATGGTTTTTGATTCTAAAAAGGACATATGGAGCTATACTTTCACAGTACCTTCCATCTCGGTAAAAAACAAATGGCCCGATAATGGGGTTTATAAGTTTCAAGTTACTGGAATCAGGGGAATTGAACAGAAAAAAGCTGATATTGTTTTTCAGATTCAAGGACACATCTTAGAAAGATTGAGGATAAGGACGATAAAATGGTAGTAATAAATTACGGTTAAGTAATTTAAAAAGCGAGATATAAGGCTTTTATAAAACCATGAATTAGGATATTATTTATATTGTTGCAAGGGATAGAATAGGAAAGTAATAGGTGATTTTTTGAAAAAGATTTTGCTGGCAGTAGCTATTATCATTTTGGTTATATATATTACATCAAATTACTGGCTTACAGCTTATGGAAATTATTTAGTAGTTGATGAGTCTCCTGTAAAAAGTGATGCAATTGTTGTTTTATCAGGGGGAGAGAATGTGTTGCGAGTTTCCAGAGCTGTGGAGCTTTTTAATGGTGGTTATGCTCCTCGTTTAATAATGAGTGGTGGTGGAAAGCTTACTTCAAAGCTTACAGATGCTGATTTAATGACGCTGGAGGCAGTTGATTTGGGTATTCCTAAAACAGCCATACTAAAGGAAAACATGTCTAGAAGCACATATCAGAATGCCTACTATGTCAGGAATATTGCAATAAAGTACAAGCTTAAATCATTGCTGCTGGTAACCTCTAACTATCATACACGACGAACCAGCTATATCTTTAATAAAGTGTTTGAAGGTACTGAAGTAAAAATAACCACGGTGTCTGCATTGGATTCTGAGTTTCAGCCAAATTTCTGGTGGAATAGTCATGAGGGTCAACAGAAGGCTTTGACCGAGCTTCCTAACCTGATTATTTATTGGATTAAGTATTGACTGGAGGACTTTATTTGAAGGGCTTTGGAAATTGGCGCGAATGGCGTTTGGCTGCCAAATTCGATCCTGACAGACAGCTTTCCGAGAAAGTACTTGTAGCAATAGGGCATAACAATAAAAATATTGATGCGGTGATTATTGGGGGAACTGAGGGCATAAGCTTTAATAATACCTGGCAGCTTGCTAAATCATTAAGAAAGGCGGGATATACAGGGGTTATGCTGCAGGAGATTTCCTCAATAGATGCAATAGTACCCAATGTTGATGGATATTTAATACCTATGGTTTTAAATGCCGGGGATAAAAAATGGCTTATTGAGAATCAGATTGCCGCAATTAAGAAGTATAGCAGCATAATAAATTGGCAAAACATAATTGCTGAAGGATATTTGGTGTGCAATCAGGAATCAGCAGTAGGCCGCTTGACTGAGTCCGGCAAGGTGACAATGGAGGATGCCGCCGCTTACACATGTCTGGCCGAGAAGCTACTGGGCCTGCCGGTATTATATATTGAATATAGTGGTATTTATGGTGATATGGATTTGGTAAGGCGGGTATCCCAGACGAGGAAAAAAATACAGCTTTTTTATGGCGGCGGTATTAAAAACATAGAGCAGCTGGACGAAGTAGCCTCATATGTGGATACGGTTATCCTGGGAAATGTATTTTATGAGGATCCGGATGCGGCCATTTTGTTGGTTGAATCTTTTAATAGACTGGATTAGTCATTTTTTGATAGAGAAAAGTTTATTTCAAACACATTGTCATCAATTGCATATCCTTTGTTCCTAAACAAATCAAC
>JAAXTT010000115.1 GCA_013336365.1 Peptococcaceae bacterium | reverse complement strand
CCTCTATGGGAATCAAATTATGTCTGTTTCCTACTTCGAAATCATTGGGGTCATGAGCCGGGGTTATTTTAACTGCACCGGTACCAAATTCCGGGTCAACATATTCATCTTGAATAACCGGAATTTCTCTGCCATTCAAGGGAAGAATCAACATTTTCCCTACCAAGTGCCCATATCGTTCATCATTTGGTGAAACTGCCACAGCGACATCACCCAGCATAGTTTCCGGGCGAGTGGTAGCTACAGTAATAAAGTCACTGCTGTCTTTTACAAAATACTTTATGTGATAAAAGTGTCCCGGCATTTCCTGATGCTCAACCTCAATATCTGAAATAGTAGTCTGACATTTGGGACACCAATTGGTAATATAATAGCCTCTGTAAATCAAGCCTTTTTCATATAGCCGCATAAAAACTTCAAGTACTGCCTCTGAGCAGCCCCGGTCCATAGTAAATCTCTCCCGATCCCAATCACAGGAAGAACCAAGTCGCCTCAGCTGATTTGTAATCTCATTGCCATACTTTTCCTTCCATTCCCAAACTCTCTCCAGAAACCTTTCTCTTCCCAATTCTTCCCTGGAGGTTCCTTCACTGCTCAGCTGCTCCTCCACTCTGGCTTGGGTTGCTATACCCGCATGGTCAGTACCGGGAAGCCAAAGAGCGCTGTATCCCTGCATCCTTTTCCACCGGGTTAAAATATCCTGAAGAGTATTATCCAGAGCATGGCCCATATGTAATTGCCCGGTCACATTAGGGGGAGGCATAACAATACAATAGGAGTCCTTATCTGAACTTACCCGGGCCTGAAAAAACTTATTTTTTTCCCAATGTCCATACCATTTGGACTCAACCTCTCCGGGATTATACGCTGTGGGCATATCTGTCTGAGGCTGATATTTATTAGCAACCATGTGAATCCTCCTTATCAAGCTTACCTATATGTAATTAGACTGAGTTGAAAACCAAAAAACTCAGCCGACTAATTTCTCAATTGCCTCCCAGACTGCTTCCAGTCCCTGACCGGTTTTGGAGGAAAACCCGATTATTTTCTTTTGATCCTCAACACCCATTGTTTTTTCAATAAGCTTCATTTGGTTATGTACCTGACCTCTGGACAATTTATCAACCTTGGTCGTAACCAGCAAGACAGGTATACCTTCTTTTTTTAACCAGCTATAAAACTGAACATCCATTTCTGTAGGCTGATGACGAATATCCAGAAGAATTACTACCCCCCGGAGAAGATTTCTTTTCTTTAGATACTCCTGGATTAATACCCCCCACTCCAGCTTCATCTTCATTGGTACCCGGGCATAACCATAGCCGGGTAAATCCACCAAAGAAAAGGCGTTATTAATTAAAAAGAAATTAATAAGCCTTGTCCTTCCCGGAGTGTTGCTGGTTCGGGCAAGTCCCTTTCTATTAACAATCTTATTTAAAAAAGACGACTTACCAACATTTGAACGCCCGGCAAGGGCAACTTCTGGCAAGTCACCCTCCGGGCAGTCCTTAATACTGTACGCGCTTTTTACAAAATCAGCTGAAACAATTTTCATGCTTGAATTTGAGGTCCCCCTTCAGTTTGAATAAGGCTGTTCAATTCAACCATCTCCGGAGTTATAATAATTGGTTCAGAGGGAGTTGACATCAAGGTGCTGCCATCCTTAATCAAAGCTATGGCCAAAACCTCATCCGTATGCTCAACCAGCTTAAAATCAAGACTCTTCTTAATATTTGCCGGTATTTCATCCAAATCCTTTTCATTCTCCTTGGGCAAAATAATGGTTTTAATTCCTGCCCTGTGAGCAGCCAGAACCTTTTCCTTTATTCCGCCAACCGGTAAAACTCTACCTCTCAAGGTAATTTCCCCGGTCATAGACAAGTCCCGGCGAATTTTAGCCCCGGTAAGGGCAGAAGCCAGTGCACAGGCCATGGTTATTCCTGCAGAAGGACCGTCCTTTGGAATTGCCCCCTCCGGAATATGAATATGAATGTCATTTTTTTCAAAAACCGATTCTTCAATATTCAATTCCTTTGTTCTGCTACGGACATAGCTGTATCCTGCCTGGGCCGACTCCTTCATTACATCGCCAAGCTTGCCGGTAAGGGTAATTTTTCCTGTTCCCTTATAAATTGAAACCTCTATAGCCAAAGTATCTCCGCCCACCTCAGTCCAGGCCATTCCGGTTGCAACACCTACCTGGTCCTCCTGGTCAATAGAGGCATAGCGATACCTGGGAATTCCCAGCAAGCTCTCAACATTCTGAGTGGTAATTTTTATCTTTTTGGTTTTTTCACCCACTATCCGCTTTACAGATTTTCGGCAGAGAGAGGCAATGCTTCTTTCCAGATTACGAACTCCGCTTTCCCTGGTATATTCCCGAACAACCTTGCGAATAGCATTGTCTGAAATCTTAAAGGTCTGGTCAGTCAGACCATGCTCCTTAATCTGCTTGGGAAGCAGGTGGCGAATCGCAATTTGGGCTTTTTCCTCTTCAGTATAACCGGAAATATGAATCAGTTCCATTCTGTCCAACAAAGGTCTGGGTATACTGTACTGAACATTGGCCGTAGTAATAAACATAACATTGGACAGATCAAATGGCGCTTCCAGATAGTGATCGCTAAAGCTGTTGTTCTGCTCCGGGTCCAGCACCTCAAGCAAGGCAGAGGAAGGGTCTCCTCTGAAATCATTGCTCATTTTATCTATTTCATCCAGAAGAAAAACCGGGTTTTTTGAGCCTGCAGTTTTCATCCCTTGTATTATTCTGCCGGGCAGGGCTCCCACATAGGTTCTACGGTGACCCCTTATCTCTGCTTCATCCCGAACCCCTCCAAGAGATATTCGGACAAATTTCCTCTCCAGTGCTCTGGCTATAGAACGAGCAAGAGAGGTTTTCCCAACCCCGGGAGGCCCTACAAAGCAAATAATAGGACCCTTCATTTTTTTGGTTAGCTTTCTAATCGCCAAATACTCCAAAATTCGTTCCTTGGATTCCTTAAGACCATAATGGTCCTCATTCAAGATTCTCTCGGCTTCATTAATATCTAATCTATCCTTGGTGCTCTTAGACCAAGGCAAAGCCAATATCCAATCCAGATAGCTTCTGACCACCGAAGACTCTGCTGACATGGAGGGCATTTTTTCAAGCCTATCCAGCTCTTTTAATGCCTTTTCCACAACCTCCTTCGGAAGCTTTGCAGCCGCTATCTTATCCCTATATTCCTCACCTTCCGCCAATCGCTCATCCTTATCTCCCAATTCCTTTTGGATGGCCTTGATTTGTTCCCGCAGATAGTACTCCTTTTGAGTTTTTTCCATCTGCTTGCGGACACGGATATTTATCTTTTTTTCCAATTCAACAATTTCAAGCTCCTTGGCAACAATCCCGCAAAGATGCTCCAAGCGTTTTACAACATCAAGCATTTCCAATATTTCCTGCTTGTCATCAATTCTCAGTGCCAAGTGAGACGCCACAATATCTGCCAAACGCCCAGGCTCTTCAATATTTACTACTGAAACCACTGTTTCAGGGGGGATTCTTTTAGATATCTTAACGTACTGCTCAAACTGATCAACCAAATTCCTCATCAGGGCTTCAACCTCATGAGTTTTTTCAGAATCCTCCTCGTACTGCTCAATCTCAACCTTGAAATAAGGCTTTGCTTCCTTGTACTCAATTATTCTTCCTCTTGCAACTCCCTCTACCAAAACCCTTATGGTTCCCCCAGGGAGCTTTAACAGCTGCTTTACCTCTGCCACTGTTCCTATCTGATAAATATCATCCTCGCCGGGATCATCTGTCTGGGCCTCTTTTTGAGTGGCAAGAAATATCACTCGTTCGTGGAGCATGGCCTCTTCAATAGCCTGAACTGATTTTTCCCTGCCCACGTCCAGATGGATAACCATATGTGGAAAAACTAAAATTCCCCGGAGAGGTAGCAATGGCAAAACCCTATTAATATTATTCAAACGCTACACCCCCTTAAAAAAATATGCAGCATCCCATACTGCAGAAAATATACCCTCATTCTATCACACGTTATTAGCAGTCGCTATAGCGATAAAAAAAGAAAACCACCCATAAAAGGCGGTTTTCTAAAATCCAACTTTTTAAGCTGATTCTTCTTTTTTGATTTTTCGGTCTACCGAAACGATTATCGGCTTCTCTTTTTTCAGAATAACATCACTGGTTATTATGCATTTAGCAATATCATCTCTCGATGGGGCATCATACATAACATCCAGCATTATATCCTCCAGAATAGCTCTTAAGCCCCTGGCACCTGTTTTTCTGGTCAACGCCTCCTGAGCAACTGTTTTTAAGGCATCGGGCTGAAACTCCAAAACCACTCCATCCAGCTCAAAAAGCTTGCCATACTGCTTAATCAGTGCATTCTTAGGCTCAGTGAGAATTCTTACCAAGGCTTCGTCATTCAAAGCCTCCAGAGTTACTATAATCGGCAGACGACCCACAAACTCAGGAATCAGTCCATATTTAAGCAGGTCTTCCGGTAATATATGCTTTAATATATCTCCGATGTTTTTTTCCTTGTGGGTTTGGACCTCTGCTCCAAAGCCCATTGTTTTCTTACCTATCCTGTTTTGGATAATCTTATCGATGCCATCAAAGGCACCTCCGCAAATAAACAGGATGTTGGTGGTATCAAGCTGAATAAACTCCTGATGGGGATGCTTTCTCCCACCCTGGGGTGGAACGCTGGCCACTGTACCCTCAAGTATTTTCAGCAGTGCCTGCTGCACACCTTCACCGGATACATCCCTGGTTATTGAAGGGTTTTCTGATTTCCTGGATATTTTGTCAATTTCATCTATATAGACAATACCCTTCTCTGCCTTC
>JAAXTT010000114.1 GCA_013336365.1 Peptococcaceae bacterium | reverse complement strand
CCGCCTAAACTACCCCTGGTTCCCATACTTCTTATAAATACCCTGTCATCCAGAAAATGATCCTGCATTCTTATCCGATCACCAAGCAAGGCCCCTCCGGTGAAGGGGCTGGTAGGATCTATGGCCAAAACACCAACAGAATCCCCTGTTTTTCTTAATTTAGCAATTATCCTGTCCACAAGGGTGCTTTTCCCGGCCCCGGGAGCTCCGGTAATCCCAATTATATATGCATTGCCGGTCATAAAGAAAATGTCCTTCAATATCCGGTTTTTATCCTTGCCTTCATCTTCAATTATAGATATCAGTCTTGCCAAGGACCTGATATTGCCTTGCTTAAATTTGCTAACCAACTCATGGAAAATATCCCGCAATAAATCCCCACCCTTTTATCTCAAAGGAAAATTTTCAAGCCCAGTTATTAATTTAATCCAAACCCTCAAGATATTTTTCAGCGGATACTGCTGCTATTGCACCATCTGCAGCTGCAGTAACGACCTGTCTAAGCATTTTCCTTCTCAAATCACCGGCCACAAAGAGACCCGGTACATTTGTAGCCATGTTGTCATCTGTAATCACGTAGCCATTTTCATCCAATTCTATCAATTCCTTGATTAACTCAACACTTGGAGTATAGCCCACATAAACAAAAACACCGTCTATTTGTAAATTCTCCGCTTCATTGGTTACAATATTTTTAAGGGATATGGATTCTACATTTTTTTCTCCTTTGATTTCCACCGGTATCCGTTCCAGAAGAAATTCAATCTTCTCATGATTTGCCACCTTTTGCTGAACATACTTAGATGCCCTAAACTCCTTGCGTCTATGAATGATGAACACCTTGCTGGCAAATTTAGCTAAAAATATTGCCTCCTCCAAGGCAGAGTCACCACCCCCGATAACAGCCACCTGTTTGTCCCTAAACAGCGCACCATCACAGGTTGCACAATATGATACCCCTCTGCCCTGGAACCTCTGCTCTCCCATTATGCCAAGCAGCTTTGGTTTAGCACCTGAGGAGATAATAACTGCTTTAGCCTTATAGGTTGCGTCATCTGTAGTAACTCTGAAAAAACCGTCACTCACGGTCATATTTTTAACTCCTGCATATACAATCTCCAATCCGAATCTTTCCGCCTGGGCAACCATTGCTAATGCAAGCTCCGGTCCTCCCACCCCTTCAGAAAAACCCGGATAATTTTCAATTGTTTCCGTGCTTGCCGCCAATCCACCAGGCATTAACTGTTCGAACAATACTGCACTTAAGTCCGCTCTTGCAGCATATATTCCTGCTGACAAACCTGCCGGACCCCCTCCGATTATTGCCAAATCTATTATATTCAAGACTTACACCTCAATTTCTATTTTTAAGTCTAAATAATCCGCCCAGTTATATAGATTCCCCCATATAGGCACTGCGAACTCTTGGATCCTCTTGAATATCCTTAGAATTTCCTCCAAACAATATACTTCCGGTTTCCAAAACATATGCCCTATGAGCAATCTGCAAAGCCATATATGCATTCTGCTCAACCAGTAATACCGTGGTGCCCCTCTGATTTATCCATTTAATTATTTCAAAAATCTCTTCTACCAATACCGGGGATAGACCCATAGAGGGTTCATCCAGTATCATAAGTGCAGGTTTGCTCATCATGCCCCGTCCCATAGCCAGCATCTGCTGCTCACCGCCGGACATAGTGCCTGCAAGCTGCCTTGATCTTTCTCTGAGTCTGGGAAATCTACCCAAAACATCCTCCATGCTTTGGCTTATTTCCTTTTTATCCTTACGAGTAAATGCACCCATAAGCAGATTTTCTGTTACTGTGAGGTTGGGGAAAATCTGTCTGCCCTCAGGAACATGAGAAATTCCCATTTCAACTATTTTATGGGCAGGCACATTTCCGATATCCCGGTTCATAAAGGAAATACTGCCACTCTTAGCTTTTACTATACCGGATATACATCTTAATGCCGTAGATTTACCGGCACCATTTGCCCCTATCAAGGTAACAATTTCTCCCTGATTAACATTAAAGGTAATTCCATTTAACGCCTGAATAGAATTATAAAAAACCTTCAAATCTTTGACTTCCAACATTATATAACCGCAGCCCCCTTCCCGAGATAAGCTTCCAGAACAAGGGGATCGTCTCTTATTTCAGAAGGCAGTCCACTGGCTATAACCTGCCCAAAATCCATAACCACTAACCTGTCGCAGAGCTTCATGACCATACCCATCTGATGCTCAATCAAAAGAATCGTCAAATCAAATTTTTCCTTGAGGTATTTTATCAATTCTACCATTTTAACCACCTCAGCAGGATTCATCCCTGCTGCCGGCTCATCCAACAAAAGAAGCTTAGGCTTTCCCGCAAGTGCTCTGGCAATTTCAAGTCGTCTTTGGTCCCCATAAGGGAGGTTGCCGGCCAAGTCATAGGCTCTGTCGGCAAGGTTTAAAACTGTCAAAAGCTCCATTGCCTCTTTTGTAATTTCGCTTTCTACTTTATTAAAAAAAGGTGAGCGAAATATTGCAGAAATAAAGCCATATTCTATGTGACTGTGGTAAACTGCCAACACATTATCCAAAACGCTGTTGCCTTTAAATAAACGTATATTCTGAAAGGTTCGGGCAATTCCTTTGTTATGCACCCTACTGGGTGATAAACCGGTAATATCCTGATCCAGAAAGGTTATTTTTCCCGAGGTGGGCTTATATATGCCGGAAATCATATTAAACATAGTAGTCTTACCGGCTCCGTTCGGCCCAATAAGCCCAAGTATTTCACCCTTTTCTATTGTCATATTCATATCATTTACTGCTTTAAGTCCACCAAAAACCTTATCAATATTACTTGCTGTCAGAATCGCCATGGGCATCCTCCCTTCCTTTTGAAGACACCGATAGAGGATTGGGGACCAGTAAGGTAAATTCCTTGCCTCCGAAAATTCCCTGAGGTCTTAAAATAATGGCAATGATTAGAATTAAGGCATATATTACTCCTCTGAAATCTATAAATGTCTCACCGAGAGCAAACCTTAAAAATTCCAGCATAAATACCCAGCCAATAGCCGTTATTACCGTGCCGGTTATACTGCCAAGTCCCCCGAGAACAACAATAAGTAAAAAATCAAAGGATTTCAGAAAATCAAAACTGCTGGGATGTAAAAACGGATAGCGATGGGCATAAAGACCTCCGGCAAGACCCGCCAAGGCACATCCAAGGACAAAGGCCTGCACCTTAATCATGGTAGTATTTATTCCCATGGCATCAGCAACTATCTCATCCTCTCTTACAGAGGTACAAGCCCTGCCATATGAAGAGTAGACATAGTTTCTCATAAAAACAATTATTAACAGGGTAAAAAGAAAGACCCAATCAAATGTTGCCAGCTGAGGTGTTCCCGACATTCCGGTTGCACCACCCAAATCTGTAAAAAGCTTTGAGGAATTATCCATTCCCACCTTAACTATTATACCAAATCCCAGGGTAGCAATGCCAAGGTAGTCTGAACGCAATCTTAATATGGGTAGTCCAAAGATAAGGGCGACCAACCCTGCAAAAGCGGCACCTATAATCAGAGAGATTAGAAAAAATAAAATTGATCCCTGACCAAAGGTCTTATCAAACAATCCTGCAGCATATGCTCCCAAACCAAAAAATGCTGCATGTCCCAAGGAAAACTGACCAGTGAAACCATATATTAAGCTTAGTCCCAAGGCACCAACAGTTGTAATCAAAGCCTGGTCCAAAACTCTTTGCCAGTAGGGATTGATTATCTCACTTATCAATAGAATTTTAAGCACAATATACAATATTAAAATGCCGAAAATCAGCATTACATTTTTCTTGTTAAGCCTCACTCCTGCCATCACCTCACACTCCCCTAAACCTTATCCGGCTCATTGCGACCAAGGATTCCTGTGGGCCTAATCAATAAAACCAGAATTAATATGCCAAAGGCTATAGCATCACGGGCTTGAGAGGAAAGAAATGCGGAAGTCAGGGTTTCAACCTGTCCCATTATTATAGCTCCCAGCACTGCTCCCGGTATAATACCTATACCTCCAAGCACAGCAGCTGTGAAGGCCTTCAAACCGGGCATAATACCCATAAAGGGATGTATTTGCGGATATGCTACTGCATAAAGCACGCCTCCTGCCGCTGCCAGTGCAGATCCTATGGCAAAGGTAGCAGAAATTGTATTATCAACATTTACTCCCATTAATCTGGCTGCATTATGATCTACCGACACAGTTCTCATTGCCATCCCAACCTTGGTATGGTGTATAAGAAGTTGAAGCATTGCCAGCATAACTAAAACAGTAAAAAAGATTATAATCTGGATATTAGTAATTGTGAGTCCCAACACATTATATTTAATCACGGAAAGTGGTGATTGAACCACCCGATAATCAGGGCCAAAAATAAATTTCAGACTACTGAAATATTCAAGAAACAAGGAAACCCCCAAGGCACTTATCAGCGCTGCAATTCTAGGGGCATACCTCAAGGGTCGGTAGGCGATTCGCTCAATAATAACTCCCAGGATTGAACAAACGACCATGGCAGTCAGAATTGCCAGAGGAAATGGCAATCCCCATTTTGTAAAGCCAAAATAACCCACAAAGGCCCCCACCATAAAAACATCACCATGAGCAAAGTTTATTAGCTTAACAACACCATAAACCATGGTATAGCCTAAAGCTATCAAGGCATACATAAAGCCCAACTGTAAGCCGTTAATAATTTGATCCAGCAAATGATTCAAAATTATGTCCTCCTAGCCACAGTTTACTGCGGGGAGGTGGATACCTCCCCGCTAATCTTAATTTACGGTGCTACTGTAGTTACAAAGGTCTGT
>JAAXTT010000231.1 GCA_013336365.1 Peptococcaceae bacterium | reverse complement strand
GGCTGGAGTGCCCATAGAATTGAAGAGATTGTTAATTCAGGAAGGATTATTCGGCCTGCATACAAGTGTGTTGCAAAGAAGCGTGACTATGTGGGGATGAGCGAACGATCCTAGCTATCCCCACAGTTAATGCTCTTTAGGTTCGGTCAAAATAGATATTTTTACTGGTAAATGAGATAGGAATGCCAACGGCAAAGGGATGATCGGTTAGCCCAATTTTTCTGGCGACAACCCCTACTGAATACATAACCCGGTTATCTGCGTTCAAAATACTTGCTGTTTTTACAGCTGAGCCAATGGCAATGCCAAGATCTATCAATCTCCAGGCACAAAAAGGTCCCGGATATTCATAATCATTTTCTTGTAGCTTCAGATCCTCACATAGCTCATAACCACAGGCTCCACAATTCAAGCCTGCCTTTTGGTTTTTATCAATGGTTACTAGGATAAGAGCAGCAGAGTTTCTGATATTTTCCCCATCCCGGGCAAAAAAATTCTTGCCTTTTTTTGAAAACAGAATCATCTCGTCAGCCAAATGTTCAAGGGGTTTTCCGGAAAGTATCCGGTAAGAGATACAATCCTGGCCACGGGCTTTGGGCGCAGTTTTTATTGCCATTGCCATTAAATCAGCTACCATTAAGGGGATATTACTCATTATTATCCTCTCCTATTAAAAATTTAATATTGATTTTATTTTAACAGAATATCATAGCGGCTTGATTA
This sequence comes from Peptococcaceae bacterium, assembly GCA_013336365.1. Taxonomy (GTDB): domain Bacteria; phylum Bacillota; class Desulfotomaculia; order Desulfotomaculales; family Desulfocucumaceae; genus JAAXTT01. The sequence continues at coordinate 1,166 of JAAXTT010000231.1, read as the reverse complement.
TTTTTTAGATCTTTGTCATCAAAGGGGATTAAATGAGAAGAGTGCCGTCTAGCTTTTTAAAAAGTGGAATGATTACCGGGAGTCATATATATACCCTGGATGGAAGGATACTTCTGGCCAAGGGTGTGGAGCTCACTGATGGCTATATTGATAAGCTTGTAAGCAAGGGAATTCCTTTTGTATATATTGATGATGATATATCAAGGGATATTTTTATTTCAGATGTGATTTTGGATGAAACCAGACTGAAAGCAAAAAATCATATCCGGAAAGCAATTAGCAATATGGACAGCTTCGATTATCAGGAAACAAAATCAGTTGTTAATGAAATAATTGAGCAGCTTTTGTCCAATAGAGACATCTTATATGATTTGGAAGATATACGATCAGTGGATGATTATCTTTTTGGACACAGTGTCAATGTTTGTGTGCTGTCAGTTATTATCGGAATATCCATGAATTATAACTCAGAGCAATTGGAAAATTTAGCTGTCGGTGCTTTGCTTCATGATATAGGAAAAGGCATGGTTCCTTCTCACATACTTCACAAGGCTGGAAAATTGACTTCAGATGAATTTGAGGAGATAAAAAACCATTCCAAATATTCTTTGGAAATTCTCAGAAAAAATGACAGTATTAGCAGTGTCTCCAGAATAATAGCCTATCAACACCATGAGAGGTATAATCGGGAGGGCTATCCCCAAGGGCTAGGGGGAAAAGAAATTCTAGATATGGCACAAATTGTCGGTATGGCGGATGTATATGATGCAATTACCTCAGACAGGTGTTATGGAGATGCTATTTCTCCCAATGAGGCCTACGAGCTGCTTGCCGGGTCAGGGGACTATTATTTCAAATATAGTATTGTCCAAAAATTCCTTTTTAAGCTGGTATTATATCCTACCGGAACTATGATTGAGCTCAGTACAGATGAGATTGGGATTGTAGTCAAGAATACCTTGGGCTATCCAACAAAACCCATAGTAAGAATGCTGTACAATTCCGATTTTTCTCCTATAGAACCATATAAGGAGTTTGATCTTTTCCAATTTAATAATATAACAATAAGAAGAGTACTAAGTGAAGCTGAAGTCGTAAAAATATCCAGTTCAGAAGGGAAATAGAGTCTTAGCTATATTTTGCAGTAAATATAATATAATCAGGAG
>JAAXTT010000230.1 GCA_013336365.1 Peptococcaceae bacterium | reverse complement strand
TATCTCTAAATACCAGAATTCTGCTATTTTCATACACTATGTCAGCAGGGATTTCTTTATTTATTATTTTGCAAAAAACACATTCCTTCATGGAAACCACCCTTGATAAAATTAATTGTATTATCACTAGGTTAATTTATTCCACAAAAAATACGCAAATCCTTCCTATTAGACGATTATTGTGCCTGATAATAAATCTTCTGATAAACTGTCTATGTTAACCCTGACTATTTTGCCTCTCAAATCATCTTCCCCCGGCATGGATACCGATAAATAATTGGCGGTATAGCCCTTTGCCATAGCCGGACCTGATTCGCAGCTGTCTTCAACCAGCACTAGGACTTCCCTGCCGAGATATTTTTTCCTAAAATTCAAAGAAAGCTCCTGTCCCAGTGCGATAAGCTCCGAGCTTCTCAGTTCTTTTATTTCGGAAGATATCTGTCCCGGAAAGTCTGCTGCCAAAGTTCCTTTTCTTGGTGAATATTTAAAAACATGCAAAAAAGAAAATTTTAACTCTTTAATTAAATTAAGGGTATTTAAGAAATTATCATCACTTTCTCCCGGAAAACCGGTGATTATATCTGTACTTATGGAAATATCCTTAACCTTGTCTCTTATTCTTCCAACCAGCTCCAGAATATCACCGGATCGATAATTTCTCCCCATAGCCTTCAGTATACTGTCATCCCCACTTTGAATGGGCAAATGTAAATGAGGACAAAGAGGCGCACCCTTGGCCAAAAGTTCAATCAAATCATCATCTATGTCCATAGGCTCAACGGAGCTTAGTCTTAATCTATCGATACCTTTTATTTTCAGCAACGCTTCCAATAGTTTGGCTAGACTGATTTCATCAGGCATATCTCGGCCATATGCCCCGGTATGGATGCCTGTCAATACAAGCTCAGTATAGCCAAGGGCAATAAGCTTCCTTGCTTCTGCAAGAATGTTTTCCATACTTCGGCTTTTCAATGGTCCCCTAGTATAGGGAACAATACAGTAGGAACAAAAATTGTCACAGCCCTCCTGTATTTTTAAAAAGGCTCGAAGTCTGTCTGTAGATGCTATACTGGGCAGCTCCTGATATTTAGTAAAATGTTCAACTTCGATAACCGCATTAACCTTGGAGTTCTTTTCCAGGTTCGCTACCAAATCAGCTATTTTGTCCCGGTCAGAGGTCCCGGTAACAAGATTGACTCCTGGTATTTTAAGTACCTCCTCAGAAGCGATTTGAGAATAGCACCCAGTAACAACTATTAAAGCATCAGGATTTGTTTTTACTGCCCTACGAATAAGCTGTCTGGATTTCCGGTCACCCAGATTAGTAACTGTACAGGTATTTATAATATATATATCAGCCTTATCTTTTGCTGAAACAAGGTTATATCCTCTCAGTCTGAACATCTCTCCGATAGACGAGGATTCATACTGATTAACCTTGCAACCCAAAGTAATAATTGCCAGTTTTTTAGCCACTTTGGACAAGGAATCGATTTCTTGAAATATCATCTAGTTTATATCACCCCATAGTAATGTTTCAATGGGGAGATATAAACTAAATGATATCTGAAGAAATAGATTCCTTGTCCCGAGATAGAGAGTGGCCGGAGAAGGATATACATGATCCTCGAGATAGAGGGGGCTTTGGTTTCATATGTACCCATTGGAACAAACCACCTTTCTCTTCCGCCAATTCTATTAAAGGGTTAAGTTGGCAATTTGTCAAAGACGAGGAGTTTCTTAGGGACAAATTCATTGCAGATCAAGTTATCGCTAATGCCCTTGCGAGCGACAGACAAAACTTCAAGGGCTAAAGAAAACTTCTGGTATGTTTTCCTTCTTTTTTATGTTCCATCTTTTGATTACGGCTATTTTCCCTTGACATGCAGCCATGG
>JAAXTT010000229.1 GCA_013336365.1 Peptococcaceae bacterium | reverse complement strand
ATGGCAAAATACCCAACTACAGCAGAAACAGTAATTCCTCCAATAAATGGAATCGTGATGTCAGCCAAACCCAATTTACTGCCCTGCATAAGACTGGCACCTACAATAATGGGGGTTGATAGCAGAAATGAAAAACGGGCAGCTGTCTCCCGGTTCAAGCCCAGAACTCTTCCGGCAGTCATAGTTATTCCGGATCTTGATACCCCCGGAATCATGGCAAAGGCCTGAGAAATACCTATCCAGATGCTTTCCCCCCAGCCGATTTTATCAAAGCTCTTATTGGCGGGAAAACTTCGATCAACAATATATAAAACTACCCCCATCAATATAAGCATAATGCCGATAAGCAGAGGATTCCTGAAGACAGTAGCTATATATTCCTCAAAATACAAGCCAAAGGCCACTCCCGGAATGGTAGCCACTACCAAATACCAGAACATTTTACCCTCCGGAGTTTTGCGCCCTGATAAACCGTGAAGGGATAATTTTATCCAGTCCTGCCAAAAAAAGGCCAGTACTGCCACCAGGGTACCCATATGCAGGGCAACATCAAAAACAAGTCCGTGGTCCTGCCAATTTAAGATCCAAGGAGTTAAAATAAGATGGGCTGAACTGGAGATAGGAAGAAATTCTCCCAATCCCTGAACCAAACCCAATACAAGTGCTTGAGTTAAAGTCATAATTTCACCTCTAAAATCTGTAAATCCCTAATAACAGTATAAATTATAACACATTAGCTACATTTTTCGATAATCAAAAAGATAAATAGATATACAGTAATCAAAAAGACCAAAATCAGACCACCTTATTAAAAATGCGTTATTTTGGCCTTATTCTTCTCTTTACATAACATTAGAACTGTGTTAGTTTTAATCCAAAGGGGGGAGATTTAACTCTGTGGAATCTGATATAGGATTTTTATTACTTGGTTTGATACCTATGGTGATAGTTGTAGCAGTTTTTTATGTAACATTCCTTAAAAAAGACGATGGATGGCCCAATGAAAATTAAAATATTTAAATAATAGCCGCTGACATTAGCGGCTATATTTTTCCTTAGATGATTTTGATTTAATGGAGGATAAAAATTGCTTCAGAACCAAATCAAAAAACTGAGACTGGAATTGGGAATATCTCAAAATGAGTTGGCCAAAAGGGCCGGATACAGTCATGAATTCATCAGTCAGGTGGAAAGAGGAGTAAAGACTCCCAGCCTGAAGACTCTTAAGAAAATTGCTTTCGGTCTTAATGTCTGCCCTTCGTTTCTGATTACAACCAATCAAATATCCAAGGAAACAGAAGACTCCCTGACCAAAGAAATTAAGCTCAACCTTTCAAACCTATCTATTGATGAGCTTAAAGTACTCCGTGACCTAGTCCTGTGCCTGTCCAAAAGCAAGGTTTCCCCTATTCCCGATGAAATTATTTAGCATTCTTTACAACCTCAACAAGTACTCCCTGGCCTCTGCCACCATGTATATGGAGCCGGTCACAACAACCAGATCCTGTGGACCGGCCGCTGAGATACCTGCTTTTACTGCATCAATAATATTTTCTATTATTCTGACTACTTCTACATAGCGACCGGCTTCCAGAGCCAAAAATTCACAATCACTTGCTCTTGGACTATTCGGCTTTGTTATTATAATCTCCTCAGCACCGGGTGCCAATAATCCCACCACCCGAGATCTTTCCTTGTCAGACAGCATACCAAGAACCATATATCGTTTCTTTCCCGGAAAGTATAGCTCCAGAGCCTTCTTTAGGGATAATGCACCTTCATAATTATGGGCTGCATCTATTAGAACCAAAGGATCCTTACCCACAATTTCCATCCTGGCCGGCCAGTGTGTCTTTGCCAAACCCTCTCTGATTTTGGTTTTATCAGATAAATTCCCC
>JAAXTT010000228.1 GCA_013336365.1 Peptococcaceae bacterium | reverse complement strand
CAGCTTCGCCTGGAGGTGGAGATCACCAAAATTCGCGGCCCGATAGGCAAGGGCAAGGCGGTAGCTACTGTTGACGGACAGGTAGCCGCTGAAGCGGAGCTGATGTTTGCTCTTCAGGATGCAAAAAGGGATTAAAGCAATGAAAAACCATGATAATAAGAGCAAAAAGGTGCTATTTTATACTTTGTAAGATTTATGCCCCTAAAGATCACTTGATATTGATAATTTCCCCTTTGTTATTACGGCGATTAAGATGATAAAATACTGGTATATGAATTATTTTAGGTAAAAAAAATACGGGGGTTTTTATGTTGATGAAACTGTTGGCTCTGGCAGTGGCATTTCTTTCAGTTTTAATGCTTACTCCATGGGTTAGGGCAAAGGCAGTTGTTTGGGGGGCAGTAGATCTTCCCAATAAAAGAAAAATCCATTTGGGAACTATGCCTCGTTTAGGTGGTTTAGTAATTTATTTGGCCTTTGTCCCGGTGGCGGTTCTGAGCTCTTCTATGGACCTGCCTATTTTTGGTTTGGCCTTGGGGGCAACCTTGATTTTGTTGCTGGGCATAGTTGATGACATAAAGGGATTATCACCCTGGGTAAAGCTTTTTGGTCAGACAGTGGCGGCCCTTTCAGTAATCCCCTTTGGTATCAAGGTGGGATTTATTACTAACCCTTTTAGTGGAGATTTGTTTTATCTGGGCGTCCTGGCCATTCCGGTTACAGTACTGTGGCTGGTGGCAGTTACCAACGCGGTAAATCTTATTGATGGATTGGATGGCCTGGCAGGGGGAGTGTCATGCATATCTGCCTTGACCATGGCAGTGATTGCCTATCTTCAGTTCAAAACCTTCGGGGATTTGGGTCAGCTAGAGATTGTTTTTCTTTGTTTGATATTGGCAACCTCTATTTTGGGCTTTCTTAAATATAATTTTTATCCGGCCAGCATATTTTTGGGAGATTCCGGATCTATGCTTTTAGGCTTCAGCCTTGGGGTTATTTCTATAATGGGTCTTACCAAGAGTGTTACTGCTATTTCGGTAATTATTCCGGTAGTGGTTATGGGAATTCCTCTCCTTGATGTTTTTATGGCTATTATAAGACGATATCGGGACCAAAAACCCATATTTCAGCCGGACAGAGGCCATTTGCACCACAAGCTGCTGGATTTGGGAATGTCACATCCCAAGGCGGTTTTGGTAATATACGGGGTTGGCCTGGTAATGGGTTCAAGTGCAGTGGTTATGAGTATTCTTACTACCAATCAGTCCATGTTTCTTCTCTTTATTTTGGCGTCAATGGTAATAATTGCTACCAATAAGATTAGGGCAGTGTCTTTTATCAGAAGACAGGAGCTGGACAGGGTCAAGGTTCAAAGCTTAGGGGTAAAAGCGGTTAAATAGGAATTATTCAGTAATTTGGCAAAGGAAATCAGCCTGCTGTTTGGAAAAACAGTAGGCTTTTGTATATCAGGACATCAGGCTGATTATTTTTCAGCTCTAGGGAGGTTTAGGGAATGAAGGTGAGAAAGGCGATTATTCCGGTGGCAGGGCTTGGCTTGAGATTTCTCCCGGCCACTAAGGCAGTTCCTAAGGAAATGTTGCCGATAGTTGATAAGCCAACCATTCAGTACATAGTGGAAGAAGCAATGGCTTCGGGCATTGAGGATATTTTGTTTGTTACCGGAAGACAGAAAAAGGCAGTGCAGGACCATTTTGACCGCTCACCCGAGCTTGAGGCACATTTGCTGGAAAAAGGCAAAAATACTTTGCTGGAGTTGGTTATTAAGATCGGTGAAATGACTGAGGTTCATACTGTGCTTCAGAAAACTCCCCGAGGGTTAGGTCATGCAGTTCTTTGTGCCAGGGAATTTGTGGGCAATGAGCCCTTTGCGGTGCTTTTGGG
>JAAXTT010000227.1 GCA_013336365.1 Peptococcaceae bacterium | reverse complement strand
GACTTATTATAGCTTCATCCATTTCATCTCCGGCTACCCGAATAGAACGACTGGTAACAATTCCTCCCAAAGAAATTACCGCAACCTCAGTGGTACCGCCACCTATATCAACCACCATGTTACCGGTAGGTTCATGAACAGGAAGTCCTGCACCAATAGCAGCAGCCATAGGCTCTTCAATAAGATAGGCTTCTCTTGCTCCCGCCTGCACAGCAGCTTCCTTGACAGCCCTTTCCTCGACAGCAGTAACCCCGGATGGCACAGAAACAACAACCCTCGGATGGACTAAAAATGTTTTGCCTCTCAGGGCTTTTTTGATAAAATATTTTATCATACTCTGCGTCACATCAAAATCAGCTATCACCCCATCCTTCATAGGTCTGATGGCAACTATATTGCCTGGGGTTCTTCCGATCATCTGCTTTGCTTCTTCGCCAACAGCCAGGACCCGTCCGGTATCTCTTTCTATCGCCACAACTGATGGCTCTCGCAGTACTATTCCTTTACCCCGTAAATATACTAGGGAATTAGCAGTTCCTAAATCTATTCCCATGTCTTTAGAAAATAAACCTATTCTCATTTTTTTTCCTCCTTCAAAGGATAAGATATCCTGGAAAATTATAACATACCCTTGTCTTTAAAGCTGACAAAGTTATTGTCCCCAATAATAATATGATCCAGTACCTCAATTCCTACTATTGCCCCAGCATTTTTCAATCTTTGGGTTACTTCTATATCCTCTCTGCTGGGAGTAGGGTCACCGCTGGGGTGATTGTGAATCAAAATTATCGATGAGGCACTTTTTTTAATTGCCGTTTTGAAAAGCTCTCTGGGATGAACTACTGAAGCATTAAGGGTTCCAATGGAAATTGTCTTTTTTGCCAAAACCTTATTTTTAGTATTAAGCAGCAGGGCACAAAAATGCTCCCGATCCAAATGCCTCATTTCCTCCATAACCATAGCCGCAGCATCCTGTGGTCTGTTAATTGCCGGTTGAGGGTCCTCTGATTTACCAGCCAGTCTTATTCCAATTTCCAGGGCAGCTTTCAGCTGAGAGGATTTTGCCGGACCCATCCCCTTTATCATGCTAAGTTCCTCCACCTCAGCCTGGACCAGGTTTTTTAACCCGGAAAAATGACTTATAACCTCAGTGGAAAGTACCATAGCGCTTTTATCTGATGAGCCGGTCCTTAAAATTATTGCAAGCAGTTCAACATCGCTTAGAACACCGGGACCTTCTCTCATAAGTCTTTCTCTGGGCCTTTGCTCTTTTGGCATATCCTTCATTTTAAGCATATAATTCATTATAAAATGTCAACTCCAAAGTCCTTCAATACTCTTGATAATTTTGAAATCGGCAAGCCGACCACATTAAAATAGCAACCCTCGATTCCGGTGACAAAAACTGCCCCCAATCCTTGAATTGCATATGCACCGGCCTTGCCAAAGGGCTCTCCTGAATCCACATAAAGCTCTATCTCTTTGGTGCTTGCCTGACGAAAAAAAACCTTGGTTTCTTCCCAGGAAAGATGTGATTTTCCTGTTTTAATATCTAATACAGCCAAACCCGAGAAAACGCTATGTTGATCTCCTTGGAGACAGCTTAGCATATCCATAGCATCCTCCCTGCTATCGGGCTTGCCCATAATTCTGCCTTTCCAAACCACCACAGTATCAGAGGCAATTACCAGCCCATTAGGTAATTCCTCTGCTGCCTTTTCAGCCTTTCGCATAGAGAGCAATTCCACCAGTCTTGCCGGAGTTACTATTTCTTGGATATTTTCTTCCACGTCATTGACTATGACAGAAAAATGCAGTCCAATCTGCTCTAAAAGCTCTTTGCGCCTGGGAGAAGCAGAGGCAAGATATATAGAAGTAATCTAGATCAGCCCCTTGCTATATTTTTTTATAAAGCCAATAACCTG
>JAAXTT010000113.1 GCA_013336365.1 Peptococcaceae bacterium | reverse complement strand
TGATTCCCACTATGATTGGACAGTCAATTATACCCAAGAACAGCTGGTTCAGCAGTTAAACAAAGGACTCTTCAGCCAGCAGGATGCAGATTCTGAGGAGCGTTTAAAAGCTGTGCAGGATATTGAGCTGATGGAGATGACAAGCTCCGGTGCAAGAGTAAAGAAAATAAAGATATCCGGCATTACCCTAGCCGGCAAGACTGTGGAAAAAGAAATTGCCAATTCTGAAAGAGTCAGAGCAGTACTGGGCTTAAAAAGTGCTCTTTTCACAGTGTCCAAATCCAAAGATGAAGAGGGATATGTTTCACTATTAGAGATAAATGGCTCCGGTTATGGGCATGGAATAGGTATGTCACAGTACGGTGCCAAGGGAATGGCCAGCAAGGGTTTTGGCTATCAAGAAATTTTAGATTTTTATTTTAACAAGACTCAGCTGGTGAGTATAAATTAAACCCGAACAATATTAAGGACCAATCTCTTTGTCAGATAAGTTGAGGTTATAAAAATATATTATGAAGCTAACCGATTTTGATTATCAGCTTCCCCAGGAGCTTATCGCTCAGGATCCACTGCTAGTCAGGGATCAGTCAAGACTTATGGTTATTGATAAAGGTCGCAAGCTGCTGGAGCATAAAGTTTTTACTGATCTATCGGCATATTTAAATCCGGGGGATATTCTGGTTATTAATCAGACTAAGGTTATTCCTGCCAGACTTATAGGGAGCAAGGTTGGGACTGGAGCAGCAATTGAGGTGCTACTGCTAAAAGATTTGGGTAAAGGCTTATGGGAAACTCTGGTCAAACCGGGAAGACGTGTAAAACCAGGAGTTAAGCTGATATTTGGCGAAGGTATCATGACAGGAACAGTTACATCAGCTACCGACCAAGGGGGCAGGCTGATTCAATTTGAGAGCAGAGAGTCTTTTTCCGGTGCTATCAACAGAATAGGGAAAATGCCTTTGCCTCCGTATATTAAGAATTATCCTGAGGATCCCCTAAGATATCAGACTGTCTATGCAAATGAGGAGGGTTCGGTTGCAGCACCTACTGCAGGACTCCATTTTACTCCGGAGCTGCTGGGCAAGATAAGGCACAAAGGCATAAGGGTGGTTCCGGTCATACATCATGTGGGTCTGGGGACCTTCAGACCGGTTGCTGTTGACAATATTGAAGAGCACTATATGCATAAAGAGTATTATAATATACCTGAGGAAACGGCAGAATTAATTAATAGTACTCGGGCAGGTTCAGAGGGAAGGATAATCGGGGTTGGAACCACATCTGTACGATGCTTGGAAAGTGCTGTTGATTCTTCCGGCAGAGTGAGTGCAGGCTCCGGAGAAACAGAAGTATTTATCTATCCCGGTTATAAATTCAAGGTTATCCAAGGAATGATAACCAATTTTCACTTACCCAAATCAACCCTGATAATGATGGTCAGTGCTTTGGCAGGCAGGGAACTGATAATGGATGCCTACATGGAAGCGGTAAAACGAGAATATCGTTTTTTTAGTTTTGGTGATGCAATGTTGATTTATTAATTTAGTGTAAATATTATCAGAATAATCTTTAGGGATTAAGGAGAAATAATGGCGGTTTCATTTAAGGAAATTTATAGGGATAAATCCTCCGGAGCTAGGACCGGTGAACTTAGCACACCTCATGGTATGGTTAAAACACCAATATTTATGCCGGTTGGCACCCAGGCAACAATTAAGGCAATGACTCCCCAGGAGGTTCATCAGGTTGGCGGCAGGCTGGTTTTAAGCAATACCTATCATCTTTATCTACGGCCCGGTCAGGATATAGTTGCTGAAGCAGGTGGTCTGCATGGTTTTATGAATTGGCAGGGACCAATTCTTACAGATAGTGGAGGTTTTCAGGTTTTCAGTTTGGGGCCGCTCAGAAAAATTGATGAGGATGGAGTAATGTTCCGATCACATATTGATGGCTCGGAGCATTATTTTAGTCCGGAAAAGTCAATAGAAATCCAAGAGGCTTTGGGAGCGGATATTATAATGGCTTTTGATGAATGTGCTCCCTACCCCTGTACCCACGAATATGCTCGCCAAGCGGTGGATAGAACAACTCGTTGGGCAGGGCGTTGCCTTGCTGCAAAAACACGACCTGATCAAGCGCTTTTTGGCATCATTCAGGGAGGAGAATATAGGGATTTAAGAGAAAAAAGCACTGCTGAATTGCTGGCAATGAATTTCCCAGGCTATGCAATTGGCGGGTTAAGTGTAGGAGAGCCCAAGGATATTATGTACCGGGTTCTTGATTATACAATCCCCCTGATTCCCGCTGATAAGCCCAGATATCTGATGGGCGTAGGTTCGCCGGACTGTCTGTTGGAAGGAGTTGCCCGGGGAGTAGATATGTTTGATTGCGTTCTGCCTACCAGAATAGCAAGAAATGGCACAGTATTTGTGTCCAGTGGCAAGCTGGTGGTTAGGAACGCTGAATTTGCCAGAGATTTCCGTCCCTTGGAAGATGGCTGTCAGTGTTACACCTGTCAGAATTATTCAAGAGCATACATTCGCCATTTAATTAAGGCTGATGAAATTCTTGGGGTAAGGCTAACTACTATTCATAATCTTCATTTCATCTTAAATTTGATGAAAAATATCAGAAAGGCAATTGAGCAGAATGAATTTATTCAGTTCAAAGATGATTTTTTAAGCAGATATCATTTTAAGTAAATTTTTTTATTAAAATAGAGGGAATACGCCTGTTTTGAAGAATAAAAAACGGTGGAAGGGAGGTTGATGAGATGATGGCACAATACCAACAATATGGTGGAAGCTTTCTTTATATTGTATTGTTGTTCGGTCTTCTTTATTTCTTGATGATAAGGCCTCAGCAGCAGCGTCAGAAGAAGCATATCAATATGATCAAGAATATGAAGGTTAATGATTCAGTTATTACTGCCGGAGGCATGCTGGCTACCGTGGTCAAAATCAAGGAAGATACAGTAGTGCTAAGACTTGCTGAAGGCGTCCGAGTTGAATTTTTAAAAACTGCTATCGCCCAAATGGGAGATAATGTACCTGTTGCAGAAGAAGAAAAAAAGTAATTTGAAATATTTTGCTTAAATCGTTAAAAACTCAAATCACAGAAGACTCTTTTGGGAGAGTAGGCGAAAGGTCTACTCTCTTATTAAGTGAAGAATGTTGAAATTATATATATTTTTTTGGTTATTGTGATTTCTGTAGAATGCGGCGTCGAGCTAAAACCTCTGAATTCGGGGCTTAAGCTTGAGAAGCTGCTAATATGGCAGGGGGGAGAATAAGAGCATGAGATGGAGCAAGATTGTTACCTTAATCATGGTAATTGCTGTGGTTTCCTTAGTTTTAATGCTTTCTGTTTCACCGATATTCCAAAAATATCAGCTTACTCAGAAGTACTTTCCCTTGATTAAGGATGTTAATTTGGGACTGGACCTTCAGGGAGGAGTTCATGTGGTTTTGGAGGCCAGTGATACCGCGGACTCTAAGGTAACTCCCGAGGCAATGAAACAACTGCAGGCTATTTTGCAGAATAGGGTTGACCAGTTTGGAGTTGCCGAGCCAATAATTCAAGCTCAGGGCGAAAATAGAATGATAGTGGAGCTTGCAGGAATAAAGGACCCGAATGAAGCCATCAATTCTATGGTAAAAACCGCCTTTCTGGAATTCAAAACAGAAAATGGAGAGACAATAATAACCGGCAAGGATCTTAAGGATGCTCAGGAATCAAAGGATCCAACATCGGGAGCAGTTGAGGTTAATCTTACCTTTAATCAAGAAGTGGCAAAAAAGTTTGCCACTGCAACAACAGCTAATGTAGGTAGAAATATTGCCATAGTTCTGGATGGTAAGGTCCTGCAAAATCCCACGGTGCAGACGGCCATTACCAATGGTCAGGCAAGAGTGACAGGATACTCATCTCTTGAAGAGGCACATAATATTGCTATTTTGCTTCGCTCTGGTGCCTTGCCGGTCAAGGTTGATGTAGTGGAGAAAAGGGCAGTTGGACCTGCCTTAGGCGCAGATTCCCTGGATAAATCAAAATATGCTGGGATTGTGGGACTGACGGCAATATTTGTTTTTATGCTGCTTTACTATCGTATTCCCGGTCTGGTGGCCAATTTTACTCTAATTATCTATTCTTTCTTGGTATTGTTAGCGTATCTGTCTCTAAATGTTACAATGACTTTGCCAGGCATTGCCGGATACCTGCTTTCTATGGGAATAGCGGTGGATGCCAATGTAATAATATTTGAGAGGATAAAAGAGGAGCTCCGTTTTGGCAAGAGCCTACGTGCTTCAATAGATGCAGGTTTCAAACGGGGCTTTGTGGCTGTTTTTGATTCTAATGCAACTACAGCCTTGGCAGCACTTGTTCTGGTTTTTCTGGGTACAGGGGCAATTAAAGGCTTTGCAGTTACCCTGATTATAGGAATTATTGCCAGCATGTTTACCGCCATTTCTCTGACTCGTTGGCTTCTGCATTTACTGGCTTCCACAAAGCTAGTCAAGGATTTAAAATATTTTGGGGCATAAGGAGGGATAAGGGTGCTTCATGTTATCAAACATAGAAAGATATTCTATATTTTTTCAATGATTGTACTAATTCCAGGCCTTATTTCCCTTTTTATGCAGGGTTTAAACCTGGGGATAGATTTCAAGAGTGGCAGTATTATAGAGGTTAGGTTTGACAAGGCTGTTCAGGTAGAGCTGGTTAGAAAAACTGTAGAAAGCCAGGGCTTGGATTCCAGCAAAATCCAGCAGAGTGGGGATAGAGACTTTCTGATTCGTCTTGATACTATCACTGAAAAGGAAGGCCAGCAGCTGGTGGCATCTTTCTCAAAAAATATAGGACCTAATCAATTGCTCAGAAATGACTTTGTTGCCCCTGTTGTGGGCAAGGAACTGGTTTACAAGGCCCTGGGAGCACTTTTTGTTGCCTCCATCATAATGGTAATATACATCACCATTAGATTTGAGTTCAATCCCTTGATTGAACT
>JAAXTT010000226.1 GCA_013336365.1 Peptococcaceae bacterium | reverse complement strand
AATCCGGCTTAGCATTTGAATCCGGATTTCTTGTATATGAGGGGTAATTATTTTGTAAATAAAAAATAAATGGTTGGGAGCAGCAGGGATGAGGGAGTATCTGGTTGATGCCATTATTTTAAAATCTGTAAGGGCAAGGGATGCTGACAGAATAATAACTCTATACACTAAACAGCATGGTAAAAAAAGAGTAATGGCTCATGGAGTAGATAGGGCTGTAAGTAAAAAAAGGGGATCAGTTCAGCCTTTCAGCTATTCAAAGCTTTTGTTGCGCAGGGGTAGAGAGATAGACAGTATTGATCAGGGCGAACCTATTGAAATTTTTCAAGACTTAAGACAAAGCCTTGAGGGTCTCGCAACAGCTAGCTATTTAGCTGAACTGGTAGATAATTTTACTTCAGAAGACGATCCTGACCCAGTTGTCTTTAATCTACTCCTTGATGCCTTTACAGTACTGAAGGGTGATTGCTCAGAGGTTCTTTCTTGGGCATTTGAACTTAAGCTGCTATCTCAAGTGGGCTATTGTCCCTGCCTGGAGGAATGTGTTTTTTGCGATCAGCCGGTAAAGGGTGATAAGGTGTTTTTTTTACCGGAGCAGGGCGGGGTGGTTTGCAATAACTGTAAGACTGCGGAAGTACCGGCCATATTAATCAGCCTTGGTTCTCTGGAAAGTTTGAAGGCCTTAATGCGTTGGGAAACCAGGATGCTTCATCAGATCAGAATAGGTATGTCCGCCGGTCGGGAAATTCAGGCGATGATTAGAGCCTTTACAGAATATCATTTGGAGAAAAAAATGAAGTCCTGTAATTTTATTGATCTCTTAAAATGATTTCGCCGCTAGACCGGTTAATTAACAGGCAGGCATGGTCTTGACTGGAACTTTTGTTGATGATAAATTAAAAACACATATGTAGGCGATGATGGAGAGGTTTTTCCAGTTGTTCTTTTCAGAGAGCCGGGTTGGCTGAAAGCCGGCAAGAGTACTGGGTTAATGGCAATCCTGAGCTATTTTGTAAAGAGATGGGCTGTTCCTTTGAGCAGTCAATCAGGGTGGAACCGCGGGAAGACTCCCGTCCCTGGACTAATCAGGGATGGGGGTTTTTTGTTTTTTCAATACACTATAGGGTAATATTATTTTTTTGGGAGGTTTGGCAATTGAATTTTCAGGAATTAATTTTGTCTTTGAATCAATTTTGGTCTAAACAGGGCTGTATTATCCAGCAGCCTTATGATGTGGAGAAGGGTGCCGGCACCATGAATCCGGCGACTTTTTTGAGAGCACTCGGTCCCGAGCCTTGGAAGGTTGCCTATGTTGAGCCTTCTCGTCGTCCTACTGATGGAAGGTACGGGGAGAATCCCAATCGTCTGCAGCACTATTATCAGTATCAGGTGATACTGAAGCCCTCCCCGGACAATGTTCAGGAGCTATATTTAGAAAGTCTGAGGTTTATTGGTATAGACCCGGATCGGCATGATATTCGTTTTGTTGAGGATAACTGGGAATCACCTACTCTTGGGGCCTGGGGTTTGGGCTGGGAGGTATGGCTTGATGGTATGGAAATAACTCAGTTTACCTATTTTCAGCAATGTGGAGGAATAGACTGCAGACCTGTTTCTGCAGAATTAACCTATGGCTTGGAAAGGCTTGCCATGTTTATTCAGGAAAAAGATAGCGTTTTTGATATTGTCTGGGTAGGTGATGTTACCTATGGGGATGTTCACCACCAAGGCGAGGTGGAGCATTCCTGCTATAATTTTGAAGAGGCAAATATTGAAATGCTTTTTACAATGTTTGACCTTTTTGAAAAGGAAGCAGAGAGGATTGCTTCCAAAGGACTTGTTTTGCCGGCCTATGATTATGTTTTAAAATGCTCTCATACCTTTAATCTGCTGGATGCCCGGGGAGCTATCAGTGTAACTGAGAGAACAGGCTACAT
>JAAXTT010000225.1 GCA_013336365.1 Peptococcaceae bacterium | reverse complement strand
CTTGAAATCTCCCAAAAAGAGGGCTATATGGCTGATCTGGCCCATATGATTAAGGATGAGGTCAGCATTCCGGTCATAGGATGTGGAAGAATAGCATCTCCTGAGACTGCTGAAATGATTTTGACCGAAGGAAAAGCAGATTTGGTTGGTTTGGGCAGAGTTATCTTTGCGGATCACCTCTGGGTCAAAAAGGTGATTAACGGTGAGCCTATAGTCCATTGCAAGCCAAACTGCGATGCCTGTCTACAGATGGTAATGCGTCAAAAACCGGTTATTTGTGTTAGCTGGGATACAAAAAGAAAAATTAAATATAAAAATATGACTAAGGATATTGAAACGCCATTGCTTGTCTTAAAAGACTATTTTGAGATGTGTAAGGTCAAGGCGGCCAAAAGAATTTTCAAGCGCTCATAGTATTATGAAACTGAAGGAGGACATTTTATGTTTAAGGAATTTAAAGATTTTGCCATGAGAGGAAATGTTTTGGACATGGCAGTCGGGGTCATAATTGGGGCAGCCTTTGGTAAGATTGTCGCATCCTTTGTAAATGATGTATTGATGCCGCCAATAGGACTACTATTTGGCAAGATGAACTTTTCCAGCTTATATATTAACTTATCCGGTCAGCCTTATGCTAGCCTTACTGAGGCAAAGGCTGCAGGAGCTGCCACAATAAATTATGGTATTTTCTTTAACAACATATTAGATTTCTTAATTGTAGCAGCAGTTATCTTTTTATTTATCAGGCAAATGAACAAGTTTAGCAAAAAGCCGGCAGAGATCCCGGTTACAGAAAAAGAATGTCCCTATTGCTTCTCTTCTATATCTATAAAAGCTAAAAGGTGTCCCAACTGCACCTCAGAAGTTTAAAGCCTGTAAATGATAGATTGGAGGATGTTTTATGTCAAATAAAGTTTCAATAGAGTATTGTACATCCTGAGGCTATGAAAAAAATAGCGGCCGGTCTGGCCCAAAGGATTGAAAGCAGGACAAAGGTCATTAAGGTTGAGCTGATTCCATCCAGTGGAGGGGTATTTGAGATAAAGGTGGATGGCAAATTGGTTTTTTCAAAAAAAACAGTAAATAGATTTCCTGATGAGAGTGAAATCGAAGAAATATTATCTATGTAAAGAAGGATAAAAATTGGGCAGGATATAAGGCCGTCTTTTTGTTGTGGCCTTATATCCTGTTGTAAGAAATCAATTAAGCACTATTATACTGCATAATTAAGAGGTATAATGTAGGTACGCTCTTTTTGGCAGATTGGAAATTTTTATTTGAGAGTAGTAGCTTTATGAGGTGGATAAAATTGATCAAAAACAGACTTAATGACGTAGAGGAAAGCAAACTGAATCAACTGACAGAAATTATAGTAAAGAATAATCTAATCGATCCCAGTCTGTTCAACAAGTATCAGGTTAAAAGAGGACTGCGAGATGAGGATGGTAGAGGTGTTCTGGTAGGTCTGACCGAAATAGGGGATGTCCATTCCTATATACTGGATGAAAATGATATAATCCCAGTTCCGGGCAGATTGATGTATCGGGGTATTGACATAGTTGATTTGGCTAACGGATTTATGAAGGATGGACGTTATGGTTTTGAGGAAACTGCGTATTTACTGCTTTTTGGTGATTTGCCCAATAAACAGCAGTTTGAGGATTTTGACCAGCTTCTTTGCGAGTTTCGTAAGCTTCCCGAGCACTTTGTAAGGGATTTGATATTAAAGGCTCCCAGCAAGGATGTCATGAATCTACTGGCAAGAAGTGTTTTGGGCTTGTATAGCTATGACGAAAATGCGGACAATACCTCAGTTGAAAATGTTTTACAGCAGTGTATCCGGCTTATAGCCTGTTTCCCAACAATAGCGGTTTATGGATACCAAGCCTTTGCCCATTACCATAAAGAGGAAAGCCTGTATATACATAGTCCTAAGGCTGGGCTGA
>JAAXTT010000224.1 GCA_013336365.1 Peptococcaceae bacterium | reverse complement strand
ATTATTTAGGTGCATTGGAAAGATTGGCTGTGTTGAGAGCATCGGTAGATGATTTTTTTGGTGCCGTAATGGTTATGGTTGAAGAGGATTCAGTTCGTGAAAATCGTTTGTCTCTACTTAGCAATGTGGCCTTGCTGGCATCACCCATTGCTGATTTTAATAAGATTGTAATTTCCGGTTAAGGCTATACTTATAATTGGCAGATTATTAAAAAAAGCTTGAATGAAATATAAAAAGGCAATATAATACCTTATATTGCCTTTTTTATTTGAATTGGTATAACACATATGCTCTTAAGGGGCGATATTATTGCAGTTTAGTAAACGACAAGAAGCCATATTGGAAATGGTAAAGGATGAAGGTCCGATTACTGGTGAACAGATTGCAGAAAGGCTATCTCTTACCAGAGCGACCTTAAGGCCGGATATGGCTATTTTAACCATGTCCGGTGTTATTAGTGCCAGGCCTAGGGTAGGTTATTTTTTTAGTGGCAAAAGACCGAATTTAATGCTGGCGGAAAAACTTCACGAGGTTAAGGTTGATGCAGTAAAATCAGTACCAGTGGTGGTGAATGACAAGTGCATGGTTTATGATGCTGTGGTTACCATGTTTACCGAAGACGTGGGGACCCTTTTTGTTGTTAAGGAGGGTGGTATTCTAGAGGGAGTACTGTCAAGAAAGGATTTATTGAAAATAACCTTGGGAGGTCATGAAATACATAAGCTTCCGGTGGGAGTAATGATGACCAGAATGCCCAATATTATTTATACTTACCAAGATGAGTCTGTTTGGGATGCGGCAAAAAAACTTCTTCTTCATGAGATAGACGCGCTTCCGGTTGTCAGGACAAAGGAAGGTCCAGATGGAGGCATGGGTCTGGAAGTTGTGGGACGTTTCAGTAAAACCAATATTACAAGGTTTTTCGTTGATATTGGTGAGGAATAAAAATACTATCTGTTGAGGGGGGAGTTTTTCATCAGCTTTGACAGTAATGTAAAAACGATGGTTTATATATTATCAGACTCCATAGGAGAAACTGCTGAATTGGTAGTAAGGGCAGCAGCCAGTCAATTTAACGGCGGGTCAGTGGATATTACAAGAATACCCTATGTCAATAGTGTTGATGAAATTCCGGATATAGTTGAAGAGGCACGCTTTTTCAACAGCATAATAGCCTATACTTTAGTGCTTCCAGAGTTAAGGGAAGCAGTAGTAAGGGAGGCAGAAAGGCATGGCATAATAACAGTAGATATTATGACACCTATGCTGGATGCCTTGGCAAAGGCTGAGGGTATTACCCCAAAATTCGAACCGGGACTGGTAAGAAAGACCGATGATGATTATTTTCGAAAGGTAGAAGCCATTGAATTTGCAATTAAATATGATGATGGGAAGGATCCCAGAGGCATAAATAAGGCAGATATTATTATTATTGGAGTAAGCCGAACCTCCAAAACACCTTTATGCATGTATCTTGCCCATAAGAGATTAAAGGTTGCCAATGTTCCCTTAGTACCTGAGGTGGCACCTCCTGAGGAAATATATGCCCTACCTCATCATCGGCTGGTTGGTTTGACTATAAGACCCAGCCAGCTCAACGAGATACGTCATGAAAGATTGAAGACCCTGGGTTTGGCCTCCCATGCGGATTATGCCAGCATGGAAAGGATTCTCAATGAACTTGATTATGCTGAGGATATAATGAGAAAATTAGGCTGTCCGGTAATAGATGTTACTAATAGAGCAGTTGAGGAAACCGCAAGTAAAATATTGGAGATATATTACAGGGGGGAACGGCATGGCAAGTAAAAAGTATGTTTACAGCTTTAATGAAGGCAAGGCAGAAATGAAAAATCTTTTGGGTGGTAAGGGAGCTAATTTGGCAGAGATGACCAACATAGGAATTCCTGTCCCTCCCGGATTTACAATTACTACAGAAGCCTGTAAA
>JAAXTT010000112.1 GCA_013336365.1 Peptococcaceae bacterium | reverse complement strand
ATGCTGGTAGATTTAGGAAGAAATGATGTGGGAAAGGTCAGTAAGCCGGGTGAGGTTCGGGTTCCTCAATTTATGGAAGTAGAAAAATATTCTCATGTTATGCACCTTGTTTCCTCCGTTACTGGAATATTATCTGATAATATTTCCGGCATTGAAGCTCTCCAAGCCTGTTTTCCTGCCGGAACAGTTTCCGGAGCACCAAAGGTAAGGGCAATGGAAATTATTCAAGAGCTGGAGCCATCACGAAGGGGACCTTATGCAGGAGCTGTTGGCTATATAGGCTTTAATGGCAATATTGATACTGCAATTACCATTAGAACAATAGTTTTCAACAATAATATAGCGTCAGTTCAGGTGGGTGCGGGAATAGTTGCAGATTCTGATCCTCTAAGTGAGTTTATTGAAACTGAAAATAAAGCAGGAGCCTTAATAATGGCACTGGCAGAGGAGGGAAATTAATATTGCTGTTAATTATTGATAATTATGATTCATTTACCTATAATCTAGCCCAATATTTTTCAGAATTGAAAATGGTTGTCAGAGTAATCAGAAATGACAAATTAACGCAGAAGGACATTGAGATTATGAAACCAGGGGGCATAGTTATTTCTCCTGGTCCGGGGGATCCTGATGGGGCAGGGATAAGTAAAAAGGTGGTTATGGACAATGCGGGTATTATCCCTATCCTAGGGGTCTGCCTTGGTCACCAAACAATTGGCAGAGTTTTCGGAGGTACTGTTGACAGAGCAAAAACTCTTATGCATGGAAAGACATCTTTAATCAACCATGATGGAAAAGGTGTTTTCAAAGGAATTCCAACGCCTTTCTCAGCAGTAAGATATCATTCTTTGGTTGTAACAAGAGAATCTATCCCGGACTGTCTTGAGATTACTGCCTGGACTGAAGATGGAGAGATTATGGGATTAAGACATAAGGAATACAGTATTGAGGGAGTGCAATTTCATCCAGAGTCTTTTTTGACTGAGTACGGACATAAAATGCTGAATAATTTTTTAATGGAAAATGGTTTAACAGAGAATTATCAGGAGGTTATTTAAATGAATAATCTTAATTTGATCAAAGGAATGCTGAATAAATTAATCAGTGGTGGCAGCCTCTCTGAGGATGAGTCTGAGATTATGATGGGCTTGATTATGGATGGAAAGGTTAGTCCTGCTCAAATAGGTGCCTTGCTGATAGCTATGAGATTAAAGGGAGAGAGTGTTGAAGAAATAGCCGGCTTCGCCCGGGTTATGAGAGACCGGGCTGTACAGATTCAGAGCAAGCACTCTGTTTTAGTGGATACCTGTGGTACCGGTGGAGATGGGGTAAACACCTTTAATATCTCAACTGCGGCGGCTTTAGTAACGGCAGGATGTGGAGTACCGGTGGCTAAGCATGGTAATCGCTCTGTATCAAGTCAATGTGGTTCTGCCGATGTTTTGGAGGCATTGGGAGTAAGCATTGACCTTGAACCTTATGATGTAGGTATTTGTCTGGATCAGCTGGGAATAGCATTTCTTTTTGCTCCCCAGCTACATGGAGCATTAAAGCATGCCTCAGAACCGCGGAGAGAAATAGGGGTCAGAACTATTTTCAATCTACTTGGACCTCTAGCCAATCCGGCAAGAGCAAATAACCAGGTTTTGGGAGTATTTAACAAGGAGCTTGTCCCTAAGATAGCCGGAGTGCTGTCAAGGCTGGGAACTGAAAAATCCTATGTACTTAACGGAGCCCTAAATACTGATGAGGTAACCCCTATAGGACCTGCTCTTGTTTATGAGGTTACGAAAGAAGGAATTAGGGGCTTTGAACTTGATCCCCTTATTTTTGGGATAGAAAGATGTGACTTAACTGACTTAAGAGGAGGAAGCCCTGCGGACAACGGACTGATTATTAGAGAGCTGTTGTCCGGTAAAAAAGGTCCTCACAGAAATGCAGTTATTCTAAATACCTCTTTGGCTCTGATGGCTTCCGGATTTGCACAGGATATGAGTTCCGGCTTAGAAATGGCAGCTGACTCGATAGACTCAGGGAAGGCTGCAAAAAAACTTCAGGAGCTGGTGGACTTTACTTCCTCGATAAATTCCAGAAGGGAGGCAATCTAACGTGATCCTGGACATAATAGTTGAGCATAAAAAAAAAGAGGTAGCATTATTTAGAAAAAATATTGATTTAATTGAGTTTAAAAGCAGGGCAGAAGCAATTACGTCTGTCAGATCCTTGAAGAGTGCCATGACCAATAGCAAGAGACCGACTCTGCTGGCGGAAGTTAAAAAAGCCTCTCCGTCAAAGGGAATAATCAGAGAAAAATTTAATGTGCATGAAATAGCAAAAACTTATACAAATAATGGTGCAGATGGGATATCAGTTCTTACCGATGAAAAATTTTTTCAAGGCAGTCCGGAGTATTTGCTTAAGGTGAGAGAGGCAACTTTGTTGCCAATTCTTAGAAAGGACTTTATTATCGATACGGCTCAGATATACCAGTCAAGAATTCTTGGTGCAGATGCAATTTTACTGATCTGTGCAATCCTATCACTTAACCAGCTAAAAGAATTTAAGGAAATAGCAGAGGGCTTGGGCTTGGAATGTCTGGTTGAGGTCCACAATGAGCAGGAAATGGATATGGCTATGGAGGTAAATGCTGATTTGATTGGTATCAACAATAGAAACCTAAATAATTTTCAGGTTGATATAGATACTTCTTTTAATCTGAGCAAAAGAATATCCGATCCGTCAGTAACTTTAATCAGTGAAAGTGGAATAAGCAGTCGGCAGGTTATGAAAGCCCTATATGATGGGGGAGTCGATGGTGTGTTGGTAGGAGAAGCTCTGATGAGTGCAGCTGATTTAGGTTCAAAGGTCAGAGAAATGTCCGGCCGGGAAGATAGGGACATAAAATGAATAGGGGCTATATAAAGGTTAAAATTTGCGGCATAAAGGATTCGGAGGGGGCAAACAAGGCTGTTATAGGAGGTGCGGATGCTCTGGGCTTTGTGTTTGCACCAAGCAAAAGAAAGATCAATCCTAATGCAGCAAGGGATATTATCCTTCAGCTGCCGCCTTTTATATCTAAGGTGGGAGTCTTTGTGAATTCTGGTTTTGATGAAATTATTACTACGATTGAGCTTACAGGGATAGATACTGTTCAACTCCATGGAGAGGAATCCCCGGAATTTTGCAAGCAACTAAGAGAAAGAGTTAAGGTTATAAAATCTTTTCCGGGAGACGGAAATCTTAATCTTGTAGATAAATATACTGCAGATGCCTATTTACTGGACACCATGACCAAGGAGATACCCGGTGGAAGCGGAAAGGCTTTTGACTGGGAGCTAGCTGCTGATTTCAGCAAAGGACCGCTGATATTGGCTGGAGGATTGAATCCGGAAAATATAATTGACGCACTAACTATAACCAGACCCTACGCAGTAGATGTGAGTAGTGGTGTGGAGACAGAGGATGAAAAGGATTTTAATAAAATATCTGATTTTGTCAGGAGGGTAAAAATTGAATTTAAATAAACCGGATATCAATGGATATTTTGGCGCATTCGGCGGGAAGTTTGTTCCGGAAACTCTAATGCCAGCCTTGGAAGAACTGGAGAAAAATTACCTGGAAAGTATTGGAGATAAAGAGTTTCAGAATGAGTTCAAAAAAATGTTAAAGGAATATGTAGGTCGGCCTTCAGGTTTATATTTTGCACAAAGACTTACTGATTATTGTGGTGGTGCAAAAATATATTTAAAAAGAGAAGATCTTAACCATACAGGCGCACACAAAATAAATAATGCCCTAGGTCAGATTCTTTTAGCCCATAGAATGAAGAAAAAAAGAGTTATTGCCGAAACCGGTGCCGGAATGCACGGTGTTGCCACTGCGACTGCTGCAGCACTTTTTAATATGGAATGTGCCATATACATGGGTGAGGAGGATATATCAAGACAATCGTTAAATGTTTTCCGCATAAAGCTTTTAGGTGCTGAGGTTATTCCTGTTTCCTCAGGAAGCAAAACCTTAAAGGATGCTATGAATGAAGCCATGAAGGATTGGGTTACAAATGTAGAAACCACTCATTATCTGGTAGGTTCAGTTGCCGGACCCCACCCATATCCTGTTATGGTAAGAGATTTTCAAAAAATAATCGGTGAGGAAACTAAGGATCAGATTCTTGCCTTGGAGGGTAGACTCCCGGATTCAATTTTTGCCTGTGTAGGTGGAGGAAGCAACGCAATCGGCATATTCCATTCATTCTTGAATGATGATGTTGAATTGGTAGGGGTAGAGGCTGAGGGGCTGGGAATTAAATCCGGCAAGCATGCAGCAACTCTAAATGCCGGCTATCCTGGGGTATTGCATGGCTCTCTAAGTTATGTTTTACAGGATGACGAGGGGCAAATTCAACTGGCCCATTCTGTTTCTGCCGGTCTTGATTATCCGGGAGTAGGTCCTGAGCATAGCTTTTTAAAAGATTCCGGCAGAGTTAATTATATCTCAGTAACGGACCAGCAGGCTCTTGAGGCGTTTAAAGTTTTATCCTTGACTGAGGGAATAATACCGGCCTTGGAAAGTTCTCATGCTCTATATTCTGCAATAAATATGGCTAAAAATATGAAAAAGGACAAAATAATTGTAGTTAATCTTTCCGGCAGAGGAGATAAGGATGTGGAAACAGTAGCAGGGATATTGGGGGTGCAGTTATGATCAGAGGTAAAGAAAAAATTGCAAAAACCTTTGCTGAGCTAAAAGCTCGGGGTGAAAAAGGACTTGTTACCTATATTACCGGTGGGTATCCTGATATTGACACCAATCTGGCTGTTTTAAAAGAATTGGCTGACAGTGGCAGTGATTTAATTGAAATAGGAATCCCTTTTTCCGACCCAATAGCTGATGGTCCGGTAATTCAGCGAGCATCATATATAGCTCTGACAAATGGGGTAAAAATAGATCATATATTTGAGTTGGTAAAGAATTTTCGGGAATACAGCCAGATACCTGTGATATTGATGACCTATTATAACCCGGTATACAGAAGTGGTTTGGATAACTTTGTATCTAAGGCAGTAAGAGCAGGT
>JAAXTT010000111.1 GCA_013336365.1 Peptococcaceae bacterium | reverse complement strand
CCGGTAAATGTGGCTATATTAAATAACGGTTTTTTAGGAATGGTAAGACAGTGGCAGGAGCTTTTTTATAACAGCCGCTATTCACATACTGAGCTGCAAAATCCGGATTTTGTCAAGCTGGCGGAAGCCTATGGAGCAGTTGGTATAAGGGTAAGCAAGGAATCTGAGCTAAGACCTGCTCTTGACCAGGCAATCAAGAATAGTAAGCCGGTTATGCTGGATTTTGTAATAGACCGGGAGGATAATGTTTATCCCATGGTTGCACCTGGGCAGCCTCTTGGTAATATGCTGGGATAGAGAATTAATCTAGTACTATGTGGGCCAGTTAACTGGCAGCCGAGTTTGGAGGGAAGAAAATGAGACATACTTTAGCAGTTTTAGTGGAAAACAATCCAGGGGTGTTAGCTCGGGTGGCAGGACTCTTCAGTCGGAGAGGATATAACATTGATAGTTTGTCTGTAGGAAGAACTGAAAGACCGGATGTCTCAAGAATGACTATTGTAGTTGAGGGAGACCAGAGTGTTCTGGAGCAGGTTACAAAGCAGCTGCACAAATTGGTTGACGTGATTAAAATCAGTGATATAACCCCTGAAGAGTATGTTGATCGGGAACTGGTTATGCTGAAGGTTAACGCTGACCCTGCCAGAAGAGGCGAAATAATGCAGATTGCTGACGTGTTCAGAGCCAGGATCGTTGATTTAGGCAGAAAGACTGTAACTATAGAGTGTACCGGTGATGAAGGAAAGATAAACGCTTTTGAAGAATCTCTCCGTCATTATGGCATAAAAGAATTAGTTCGCACAGGTAAGATAGCGATGCTTAGAGGTCATAAGGCGACCTCGTTGGAAGAAAAAAGGGATGAAGATTAGATAGGGGGCATCGGTATGGAATTAACAGCAGCCCAAGGGCTAATTCGTTGCTTGGAGTTAGAGGGAGTAGATGTGCTTTTCGGTTATCCGGGGGGGGCCAACCTTCCTGTATACGATGCACTTCACGAATCGAAAATAATAAAGCATATATTGGTTCGTCATGAGCAGGGAGCAGTTCACGCAGCGGATGCATATGCCAGAGTTACCGGTAAAGTGGGAGTTGCGATTGCTACCTCAGGTCCCGGGGCCACCAATCTGGTAACAGGAATTGCCAATGCTTATATGGATTCTGTTCCAATGGTGCTTATTACCGGTCAGGTATCTACCAGCCAGGTTGGAACTGATGCCTTTCAGGAAGTAGACATTACCGGGATTACAATGCCTATTACAAAGCATAATTATTTGGTTAAGGACGCTAAAAAACTTCCATCCATAATTAAAAAAGCATTTCATATTGCAGCTTCCGGCAGACCTGGTCCTGTGCTTATTGATTTGCCCAAGGATGTGGCTTCCGAGATAATTAAATTTGATTATCCCAAGGAAGTTAGTCTGCGGGGCTATAAGCCGATTTATACCGGGCATAAGGCAAAGATAAAAGAGGCCGCCGAATTGATGATGAAGGCAAAAAGACCTGTTATCTACGCCGGGGGGGGAGTTCTAAGTTCTCATGCTACTGCCGAGTTGAGGGAATTAGCGGAGATTCTTACTGCACCGGTAACCAATACTTTTATGGGTCTTTCCAGTTTTCCGGGGAATCATCCACTTTTTTTAGGAATGCTAGGCCTGCATGGTACTCGTTATGCAAATATGGCAGTGACCAATTGTGATTTGCTTATTTCTTTGGGGGCTCGTTTCGGTGACCGGGTCACAGGAAAGATAGAAAGCTTTGCTCCCAATGCTACTATAATTCACGTGGATATTGATCCGGCAGAAATAGGGAAGAATGTAAGAGTTGATGTTCCTATTGTTGGGGATGTTAAATCTGTTATTCATGACATGTTGTCTCACTTGAAGAAAAAGGATCGTTCTGATTGGCTTGAGGAGGTTCAAAACTGGAAAAAACAGTACCCGCTTATTTACTCCAGAGAAGGAAAGCTGAAGCCGCAAGCTGTTATCCAAAAGCTGTCAGAATACAGCAAAGGGGATGTGATAGTGGCAACTGATGTTGGCCAGCATCAGATGTGGGTTGCCCAATATTTTTCCTTTATGAATCCCGGTTCGCTTATATCTTCCGGTGGCTTGGGAACTATGGGTTTTGGACTACCTGCAGCTATAGGGGCTCAGCTGGGCTTGCCGGATAAAAGAGTTATTCTGGTTACAGGTGACGGCAGTCTGCAGATGACTATTCAGGAGCTGGCAACAGCAGTTGACCAGAAATTGCCGCTCAAAATTTTCGTATTAAATAACAGTACTCTTGGAATGGTTAGGCAGCTTCAGGAATTTTACACAGATAAACGATATATGGCAGTGCATTTTGATTTTGTTCCTGATTTTGCCATGATAGCCAAAGCGTACAGCATAGAAGGCTATACTATTACCAGTGAAGAAGAACTCGACAAGCTTTTGCCGGAAATAATGGAAAATGATAAGGCAGTAGTTGTCAACTGCATTGTTGATTCTAATGTTAATGTTAGCCCTATGGTTTTGGCCGGCAAGGGAATTATCGAAGCAATAGATTGTTGATTAAACAAGGACTAAGATATTAGCAGGTGTTTCTTGGGGGAGGTAATTTATGATTGACAATAATAGAGTGTATATTTTTGATACAACCCTTAGGGATGGAGAGCAGTCTCCGGGAGTAAACCTGAACATGGAAGAGAAGCTTCAGATTGCACGCCAACTGGTTAGATTGGGTGTGGATGTAATAGAGGCCGGTTTTCCTTACGCTTCTCCCGGTGACTTCCGTGCAGTTAAGGCAATTGCAGAAGGGGTAAAGGGAGTAAGTGTGGCAGCCTTGGCTCGTGCTGATTTCAAAGATATAGATACTGCCTGGGATGCTATTCGTTCAGCTGAACAACCAAGAATTCATACTTTCTTGGCAACTTCAGACATTCATTTGAAGCATAAATTAAGAATGAGCCGAGAAAAGGTTTTGGAGGTAGCTGAGGCAGCTGTTAAAAGAGCTAAGGGCTATACCTGGGATGTGGAGTTTTCAGCTGAGGATGCAGCCCGATCAGATTTGGATTTTCTCTGCAGAGTGGTTGAAACTGCTATTAAGGCTGGTGCCACTGTAATTAATATCCCGGATACAGTAGGTTATTCTGTTCCCGGAGAATTCGCTCAATTTATCAGGGATATACGGTCAAGAGTATCGGGAATTGAAAAAGTTATCTTAAGTGTTCATTGCCATGATGATTTGGGCTTGGCGGTTTCCAACTCTCTTTCTGCGGTTATGGCAGGTGCTAATCAGGTTGAGGGGGCAATAAATGGAATCGGAGAAAGAGCGGGAAATGCATCCTTGGAAGAGGTAATAATGGCGTTGCATACCCGGAAGGATTATTTTGGTAAAGAAACCAGAATAAATACCAAGGAGATATATAAAACCAGCAGACTTGTTTCACATTTGACAGGCATGGTTATTCAGCCCAACAAGGCTATAGTCGGTAAAAATGCGTTTGCCCATGAATCGGGAATTCATCAGGATGGTATGCTTAAGGAAAGAACCACCTACGAAATTATGAATCCGATAATGGTAGGATTGAATCAGGGTAACCTGGTACTGGGAAAACACTCAGGACGTCATGCCTTTAGAGAGAGACTGGAGGAAATGGGTTACAGTCTTGATATTGAAGAGCTAAACAAGGCCTTTGAAAGATTTAAGGATTTGGCTGATCGAAAGAAAGAAATAACAACTCAGGATTTGGAGGTTATTGTAGAGGAAGAAATCATACAGGTAGAGCCTGTTTACACAGTTGAGTATATCCACATCTCCAGCGGTTCTACAGTAACTCCTATGGCAACGGTAGGGCTTCTGAAGGATGGGGAAAACCTTAAGGAGGCAGCCTGGGGGAATGGACCTGTCGATGCTATTTGTCAAGCAGTTGACCGGGTTACCGGTATTTCCTGCACCTTGGTTAATTGGGAAATACAGGCAGTAACCTCGGTAACTGATGCCTTGGGTGAAGTTACCCTTAGGATTACTCCTGATGGAAAGAATTTTTATGTAGGCAGAGGAGTAAGCACCGATATTCTCGAGGCAAGTGCAAAGGCCTATGTTAACGGAGTTAACAAGCTTATACGGGAGAAAGAAAGTGAGTCGGGAGTTAAAGGGCCCAAAGAAGTATAATTACTAAAGTTGAGGTGTAAGTAAATGGGAATGACAATTACTGAAAAGATATTAGCTGCTCACGCCGGCCGGGAAAAGGTTGAGCCGGGTGAACTGGTTAATGTCAAGATTGATCTAGCTCTCGGCAATGACATTACTGCTCCGGTGGCTATAAGAGAGTTTGAAAAAATTGGTGTAGATAAGGTGTTTGACCAAGATAGAATAGCTCTTGTCCCGGATCATTTTGTTCCCAATAAGGATATTAAATCTGCTGAGCAGGCAAAGATAATGAGGAATTTTGCTAAAAAATACCAGATTACCAATTATTTTGAGGTTGGTCAAATGGGTGTTGAGCACTGTCTGCTTCCTGAAAAGGGCCTGGTAGGTCCCGGGGATTTGGTAATAGGTGCAGATTCTCATACCTGTACCTATGGAGGACTTGGTGCTTTCTCAACAGGAGTCGGGAGCACTGATTTGGCAGCAGCTATGGCTCTGGGTGAAACCTGGCTGAAGGTGCCGGAGTCCCTGAAGTTTGTCTATCATGGTGAAATGCCAAAATGGGTTACCGGGAAGGATCTTATCCTGTACACCATTGGTAAAATTGGGGTGGACGGTGCTCTGTACATGGCCATGGAATTTACAGGACCGGCTATTGAAAAAATGTCTATGGATGGACGTCTTACCATGGCTAATATGGCAGTTGAGGCAGGGGCAAAGAATGGGATTATTGCTCCGGATGATATTACCCGGAAATATGTTGAAGGCCGTGCAAGGAGAGAGGTTGTATATCATACCAGTGATTCTGATTCAAAATATGCGGATATTTTTGATTTCGATGTAAGCAAGATGGAACCGGCAATTGCAATGCCTCATCTGCCGGAAAATATTAAACCGGTCAGTGAGGTTACCGGAATAACTGTTGATCAGGCAGTAATCGGCTC
>JAAXTT010000223.1 GCA_013336365.1 Peptococcaceae bacterium | reverse complement strand
GAAGGTACTGTATTTTATTTCGTATATTGTTATTGAGCCAGGGGATACAGGGTTAACTAAAAAACAGCTTCTTACTGAAACAGAGTATCGTGAGTACCGGGAAAAATCACCGGAGGGCTTTGTTGCTGGAATGGGTGCTGAGGCTATTCTCAAGCTGTTGGAAGAGATTGATCATGAAGAAATGAGCAAGGATTTACGCCAAGAGCTTTTGGATGTTACCGGCCAGCGCAGAATAAGAGCAATCCGCAGACTGGAAGTTGTTGAAGCATTTAGAAAATCAGGCAACAAGGCAGACTGGATGATATTAAATGTTATCCCAGTTATACCCCCGGAATTAAGGCCTATGGTTCAGCTTGACGGAGGAAGATTTGCAACCTCTGATTTAAATGATTTATATCGCAGAGTTATTAACAGAAACAACAGATTGAAGCGACTTTTAGATTTGGGTGCTCCGGATATTATAGTGCGCAATGAAAAAAGAATGCTTCAGGAGGCTGTTGATGCACTTATTGACAACGGTCGGAGAGGCAGACCTGTAACCGGTCCGGGAAATCGTCCTCTCAAATCACTAAGTGATATGCTGAAAGGAAAGCAGGGACGTTTCCGTCAAAACCTACTGGGTAAGCGAGTTGATTATTCAGGACGTTCTGTTATTGTTGTTGGACCAACCCTGCATCTTCATCAGTGTGGTCTTCCTAAGGAAATGGCACTGGAGCTTTTTAAGCCATTTGTAATGAAGAGGCTGGTTAATGAGGGTCATGCTCATAACATAAAGAGTGCTAAAAGAATGGTTGAGAGAGTGAGACCAGAGGTGTGGGATGTTTTAGAAGAGGTTATTCGTGAACACCCTGTCCTTTTAAACCGTGCTCCAACTCTTCACAGATTGGGTATTCAGGCATTCGAGCCAGTACTTGTTGAGGGAAGAGCAATACAGATTCATCCTATGGTTTGTACGGCATATAATGCAGATTTTGATGGAGACCAAATGGCAGTTCACGTTCCCCTTTCTGCTGAAGCCCAAGCTGAAGCAAGATTGCTGATGATGTCTTCTCATAATATTCTAAACCCCAAGGATGGAAAACCGGTTGCTATACCTACCCAGGATATGGTTTTGGGTTGTTATTATTTAACAATGGAAACCAAGGGTGCCATGGGTGAGGGTAAAATTTTCTCCAGCCTTGAGGAGGCAGTTCATGCTTATGAGGCAAAATATTTAAGTCTTCATGCCAGGATAAAGGTATTGGTTAATGAAGAAAAGGTTGAGACAACCTGTGGCAGATTAATCTTCAATGAAGTTATTCCCAATGAACTGGGCTTTATCAACAAGGTTGCCGACAAAAAAGAGCTTAGCAGGATTGTTGATGAATGCTATAGGGAATTTGGTTTTGCAGTAACCGGTCACCTTCTTGATGGATTGAAAAATCTCGGTTTTCATTATGCAACCAAGGCTGGGGTCACTATCGGCATAGCAGATTTGACAATACCAGAGAAGAAAAAAGAAATTTTGGCTGAGACTGATTTAGAAGTTGAAAAAGTTGAAGTTCAATATAGAAGAGGATTGATTACTGACGAAGAGCGGGAGCAGAAAACCATAGGCTTATGGAATGATGCTACAGAATCCGTTACTGCTGCTATGATGGAAACCCTAAAGCATTCGAACCCGGTATATATGATGGCTAACTCCGGAGCTCGTGGTAATATCCAGCAAATCAGACAGCTGGCCGGCATGAGGGGATTGATGGCAGATCCTTCAGGAAGAATTATAGATATGCCAATCAAGGCAAACTTTAGAGAAGGTCTTACAGTTTTAGAGTACTTTATTTCCACTCACGGTGCAAGAAAGGGACTTGCCGATACTGCACTCAGAACAGCAGATTCAGGATATCTAACCCGTAGGCTGGTAGATGTTGCACAGGATGTTATTGTCCGGGAAGATGACTGTGGGACTGAGGAAGGTAT
>JAAXTT010000222.1 GCA_013336365.1 Peptococcaceae bacterium | reverse complement strand
ACGAAAATTACCATTGAAAGTATCGACATTTTAAGCCTCCATTGGTTTATTTATTATTATAGCATGAAACGTTGCGGGGGATAAGCCGGTTGATTTTGACAGCATTATTCGAATTCATCGGGCATAATTATCCAGGCAGCCAAATAGATTATAATGCCCGGAAAGGCGGCAGAAAACACCGAAATAATAACATAGATTACTCTGACAAGAGAATAATCTAAACCGAAGTACTCTGCAATACCCCCACAGACTCCGGCAATCATGCGATTTGACTTGGAACGGGAGAAGCGTTTTATTTGATTAGCCAACGGAACACCCTCCTTTTTTGCAGGATTTTTTAACTTATTCCCATTATACAAAAATATAAGGCCAGGTGTATATAATGGTTATTGGGATATTGACTGTAGAGCTTTATTTGTCTGAATCTTTGTCTCTAAAATGCAAAAGAAAAATTCTCAAAAGTCTTTTAGATAAAATAAGAGTAAAATTTAATATTGCTGTGGCTGAGGTAGGCAAGCAGGATCAATGGAAGCAGGCAGTCGTGGGAATGGCCTGCGTAAGCAATGAGACGTCTCATGCTTATCAGATTCTTTCTTCAGTGGTTAATTTTATTGAAAATCAGGGTACAGTTGAGCTGCTGTCGATAAAGACAGAAATTCTTTAAGGTGTCAGGTATGATTGAAGTAATTCAGCTTAAGAGGGAAACTGATTTTTTGATTTTAATATAGAAAGTGGTTATAATAAAAAAATCAAATATAGAGGGGTGGTAATTAGTTGGAGTCAATCGAATATCTAAATCCGATTTTTATAGATGCCCATAATCTTCCAGATGCTTGGTTTCAGTTGCAAAAGAAATTATGGGAAATTGATGCCTACGAATATCCTGTGGAGTGGGGCAGTTATCCAGGGCAGCTGAGGAGAGAGTTTGATTTTGCTTGCTGCAGGATAAAACATCCGGGCTTGAGGCCTCTTTGCGATGAAATACCACCGGGTTTAAGCATTGCACCTCCCACAACAATAGACAGGATTGAGGAATATTTCCAAACCTATATATTGGGTCCGGGAAAAGAAGAGGGTCAAAAATATACCTATGGGGAAAGAATCTGCATGCAGGTTGACCATGTAATAAATAATTATAAGGAGCATGGTTTTGGTCATGTCAAATCATGCATCGAGATAGCTAAGCCGGAGGATTTGATTGACGGTAAGTCCCAGCCCTGTCTTAGGCTTATTGATATCAAAATCAGGAGAGACAGGATAGCCAATGTTTACCGACTACATTTCATAGTTTACTTTAGGGTGTGGGATCTTTGGGGAGGATTTCCTGAAAATCTTGGTGGACTTCAGCTTTTGAAAGAATGGTTGGTTGAGCAGATTGGACCGAATCCCAAGGATGGACTGCCCCTGGAGGATGGGGAAATGATAGTGATGTCAAAGAGTCTTAATGTTCGCGAGCACATGTTTGAATTGTCAAAATCCAGAGTTTATCAAAGCAACAAAGAGAGTCTTTAGGGGCGATTAAATAGGGATATATAATTTCTGAAAAAAACGGTATGGTCATGGATAGTGGCTATGCCGTTTTTCGTCTCCATCGGGAAGGTATATTCCACCGATGCAGTTGACACTGTTGTAAATCTAACGGAACTTGACATGGGAAGCAATAAGTGATACTGTCAATGACATTGTGGGGGAACTCAAATGAGTTGAGAAGGTAAAACCTGACCCTTTGAACCTGTCAGTTAATACTGGCGTAGGGAAGCAATTCATTATTGAATAATGGATAAGTGCATTCCTTGCCAAAGGAGAGCACTTTTTTTATTTAAAAATTTAATATGTTGCGGGGGAACTCAAATGAGTTGAGAAGGTAAAACCTGACCCTTTGAACCTGTCAGTTAATACTGGTGAAGGGAAGCAAAATAGATAAAAATTGCCTGCCGAATTCAGCAGGCAATTTTTATT
>JAAXTT010000221.1 GCA_013336365.1 Peptococcaceae bacterium | reverse complement strand
AGGTACTGGCTATAAATCCCGGCAGTAAAACAATTAAAGTTAAAAATCTTTTAACTGATGAAATCTTTGAAGATAGTTTCGACAAGCTGATATTGGCTACCGGGGCCAGATCCATGGTGCCACCGATTAAAGGTGTAAATCTGACAAATGTATTCACATTGAGAAATATCGTTGATATGCAGAATATCAAGGCTTTTATCGACCAAAAACGCCCAAAGACTGTGGCAATCATTGGAACGGGGTTTATCGGACTTGAGCTATGTGAAAATTTGAAAACCCTGGGTATGGATATAACTCTTATAGAGAAGCTTGATCAAGTTACTCCCGGACTTGACCCGGATATGGCCTTATATGTTGAAACGCATTTAAAAGGTAAGGGTATTGAAGTTATAACAGGAGCAATGATAGAAGAAATCAAAGATGATGGAGTGCTCTTATCAGGCGGAAATCAGGTAAACTCAGAGCTTGTAATCATAGGGACGGGAGTGCGTCCAAATGTTGATTTGGCAAAGCAGGCTTCGATTGAAATCGGAGAATTTGGTGCAATTAAAGTAAATAGCAGAATGGAAACCAGCATTAAAGACATTTTTGCCTGCGGGGATTGTATTGAACAATTTCACCTTGTGACTAAGAAACCAACTTACCGTCCTCTAGGCTCTACAGCTAACAAGACAGGAAGAATTGCCGGGGAAAATGTATCCGGGGGCAATCTTGAATTTAGAGGGGTACTTGGAACAGGGATATTCAGGGTATTTGAGATAACAGTGGGCCAGACTGGGTTATCCGAAAGGGAGGCAATTAAGGAAGGCTATGAGGTGGCTATATGCCATAATATTAAACCTAACAAACCGGAATATATGGGTGCTAAGGAAATCGCAATTAAAGCTGTGGCAGATAAAGCTGATGGCAGACTGTTAGGGGTTCAAATCGTTGGTGAAGAGGGTGTGGATAAACGGATAGATGTATTTGCAACAGCCATAACATTTGGGGCAAGGGTTCAGGATCTATTCCATCTGGATCTTGCCTATGCACCACCTTTTTCCACAACAAAGGACCCGGTCATGTATACCGGAATGATTCTGGAAAATGCAATTCATAAAGGCAGACCATTGATAACTGCTCAGCAGCTAAAGGAACTCATCCAATCAGGGGAAAAATTTAACCTGATTGATACCAGGATTGAGGAACAATATGAGCAACATCATATTGAAGGTGCAGTAAACATCCCCCTTGAAAAATTAAGAGAGTTGTCTGAGGATTTGGATAAGGATATAATAACGGTTACCTATTGCAATAAGGGGACAACAGGAAATGCCGCCCAAAACATTCTGATTAATAAGGGATTTAGGCAGGTATATAATATTTCCGGAGGTCACAAAACATATATAAACCAGAAAAGTGATATTTAGAAATATAGCTTATATAAGAGGGAGGGTAAATATATGGAAAGAAAAATCAAGCAACAGGTCAGGGGATTTAGAACCCAGGATGGAGCCGGAGTAAACCTGGTCAGAGTTTTAGGGCACAGTACCGTTCAGGAGTACGATCCTATATTAATGCTTGATTCCTTTGACAGTATAAACCCCGGGGATTATACCGCAGGATTTCCCCTTCATCCTCACAGAGGAATCGAAACAATCAGCTATGTATATAGTGGGAAGATGACTCACAGGGACAGCTTGGGCAATGAGGATACTATTTCTGACGGAGAAGTACAATGGATGACAGCAGGCTCCGGCATTTTGCACGAGGAAAAGCTGCCTGCCTCTGAAAGATTGCTGGGGGTGCAGTTGTGGCTCAATCTACCGGCAAAAAACAAAATGGCAGTCCCTGCATATCACAGTATTAAGAATTCTGAAATTCAAGAGATATTGTTCGATAAGGGAAAGCTGAGATTGTTGGCCGGTGAATTTGAAGGAAGGAAAGGCTATGAAAGCAAATATCTTCCATTGGATTATTATGATATACA
>JAAXTT010000110.1 GCA_013336365.1 Peptococcaceae bacterium | reverse complement strand
AAGGAATAGGCAAGGAAAGTATGAATTGGTGACTGATTTAATGTCAATAGAATATTTTCTTGTGATTATTGATAGCAAAGTGTATAATTTTAGTGATATTTTCCCTAAATAAGTCAATCAATTATGTATTTTTAAGAGGTTTTGTAATGTCAGCAAAAACAAGATTTGCCTGCACAGAATGTGGATATATTAGTGTGCGTTGGCTTGGTCGCTGTACTGATTGTGGTGGCTGGAACACCTTGGTAGAAGAGACTATTAATTCCAAGGTGGCTTTTGCTGATAAAAATAAAAGTCTTACGGCGTGTCCGATTTCAAATATTTCAATTGAACATCAAAGTCGGTTTACAACAGGAATTCATGAGCTTGATGGAGCATTGGGGGGTGGAGTTGTTCCAGGCAGTCTGGTCCTTTTGGGCGGTGACCCTGGTATCGGCAAGTCCACCCTACTTTTGCAGATGGCCTCAGAGCTTTCCAGGTCTGGAAGAAAAGTTCTTTATGTTTCCGGAGAGGAATCTGTTCAGCAGATTAAAATGAGGTCCATAAGGCTTAATGTAGAAGAGAATTTATTATTTTTACTGGCTGAGACTGATATTGATCAAATTGAAGCAAATATAAGGGAAACAAGCCCAGAGCTGGTTATTATTGACTCAATTCAGGTAGTAATCAAGGCAGAGATATCTGCATCTCCTGGTGGGGTTGGACAGGTGAGAGAGTGTGCCAGTCAGATGATGAGATTGGCAAAAATGAATGGACCGGCTATTTTTTTAGTAGGACATATCACCAAGGAAGGTGCTCTCGCAGGACCAAAGGTTCTGGAGCATATGGTCGATACAGTACTGTACTTCGAAGGAGAGAGAAATAATTCCTTCAGAATACTGAGAAGTGTTAAGAATCGTTTTGGCTCCACAAATGAAATTGGAATATTTCAGATGGAAGGGGATGGCTTGAAAGAGGTTGCAAATCCTTCTGAAATGTTTTTGAGTAACAGGCACTCAGGAGATGTTCCGGGATCTGTCGTTGTTTCCACCATAGAAGGTAACAGGCCTTTATTGGTAGAGGTTCAGGCTTTGGTGTGCACATCTAGTTTCGGCAGTCCAAGGAGAATGACTGCCGGGGTTGATTATAACAGAGTATCCCTCATCCTGGCAGTTCTGGAAAAACGGGTCGGCTTACATATAGGTGGACAGGACGCGTATGTTAATGCTGTTGGGGGAGTGCGTTTGGATGAGCCTGCAGCTGATTTGGGAATAGCTTTGGCGTTGGCTTCCAGCTTTAAAGAGGTTTCTGTTGTTGGTGGACTGGTTGCTTTTGGCGAAATTGGTTTGACCGGAGAGATTAGGCCTGTTCCAAATCTGGAAAAAAGGATTAATGAAGCAGCAAGATTGGGTTTTTCCAGATGTATAATTCCGAAGTCTTTAAGTAATTATGATCCAGGAAATAATATGAAAGTTATAAGGATGAATACTCTGCAGGAGGCAATAGGTGCAGCTCTTGTTTGACAGTAGTATAATTTAATAATTTTGAATTGGAGCAATTGCGATGGAAGCAAAGTTATTGAAAATCTTAAAAATGGTGGCTCCAGGGACTCTTCTCAGGGAAGGCTTGGAAAATATTTTAAGGGCCAAAACAGGAGCACTTATAGTAATTACTGAAAGCCCGGAGATTGATGAAATAGCTGAGGGCGGGTTTAGTTTGAATGCTGACTATAGTCCGGCCAGTCTTTATGAATTGGCAAAAATGGACGGTGCGATTGTTATAAGTGGCGATTTTAAAAAAATAGTTGCTGCCAATACTCAGCTGGTGCCTAATTTCAGTATACCTTCCAGTGAAACAGGCATAAGACATCGGACAGCAGAACGAGTTGCAAAACAGATTGATGCTTTGGCTATTTCTATTTCTCAGCGTAGGAGTGTTATAACAATCTACAAGGGTAATGTCAAGTATGTGCTTAGAGATTTAGGGGTAATTTTGACTAAGGCTAATCAGGCACTGCAAACCCTAGAGAAATACCGAACTGTTTTTGATCGGGCAGTTAACACCCTAAGCATCTTGGAATTTTCTGAGGCGGTAACACTTTATGATGTTACAAAGTCAATTCAGAGAGCAGAGATGGTTTTAAGAGTTGTAACTGAAATAGAGAGATACATAAGCGAGCTTGGCATAGAGGGCCGATTGATTACAATGCAAATGGAAGAGCTGGTAGCTAATGTTGAGAATGAAGGGCTACTGGTAATCAGAGATTATGATATAAGCTCCTCTGACAAGACTCCGGAAGAGCTTATGGAGATAATAAGAAGCTGGCCGGCTGAGGATCTGCTTGATCTTACCCTTATTGCAAGGGCATTGGGCTATACGGGTAACGCCAGTATTCTGGACCAAAATGTTGAACCAAAGGGTTATCGCATTCTCGAGAAAATACCCCGATTACCTTTTTCTGTTATAGAGAATATGGTAGTGGTTTTTGGCTCATTAAGAATGATTCTTATTGCCTCTATAGAGGAACTGGATGAGGTAGAAGGTATAGGAGAGGTCAGAGCAAGATCGATTAGGGATGGTCTTAAACGATATCGTGAACAGATAGGTCAGGAAAGATATTAAAGGGATATTGTCAATGGAGGTAGTTAGGAGTTAAGTGACGGATAAATTGTTGTCAGTCACTTTTTTTAATGAAAAACCAGAAAGGCAATTAAACTTGCAATCTTCAAGGATAATATTTATTCTAAAATATTATTGACACTGGCTGTAGTGCTATGCTAAAATTATGGTTTTTTTGACAATGTATCCCGGATGTGTTATTATAATCCTATCTAAGAGGATAGGAGGGGTACGGCGTTGTACAAAATTGGAGATAAAGTCGTGTACCCCATGCATGGGGCTGGGATTATAGAATCTATAGAGGAAAGAGAGATTCTTGGAGAAAAGCGCCAGTACTACATATTAAAGTTGCCGGTTGGTGATATGAAGGTTATGATTCCAATTAGCAATTGCCTTGAGATCGGATTGCGAGAGGTTATCGACAGCAACGGAGTTCAAAGGGTTATCGGAATTCTGAAAGATAATAGTACTATTATGTCTACGAATTGGAATCGTAGATATCGGGCAAATCTT
The DNA here is from genome assembly GCA_013336365.1 of Peptococcaceae bacterium. GTDB lineage: Bacteria > Bacillota > Desulfotomaculia > Desulfotomaculales > Desulfocucumaceae > JAAXTT01. The sequence goes on along the minus strand of JAAXTT010000110.1, from coordinate 2,057 downwards.
GAGAAGATAAAGAGTGGAGACATCTTTGAAGTGACAGAGGTTGTGAGAAATTTGATTAATCGTGACCGTGAAAAGGGTTTGTCCTCAGGTGAAAGAAAAATGTTAGAAAATGCAAGACAGATACTGATAAGTGAGTTGGTTTTGGCTACTGAATTAGAAGAAGAGCGGGCCCAGTCTCTTATAGATGATGCATTTGCATAAAGCGCCCATCCGGGCGCTTTTTTTATATCCTTTTTTCTTTTTATATTTTTAAGTTGTGGCCAAAAGTGCAAAGCCTTATAATGGATTTTATAGGCCTGTGATATTGCTGTAAATACCAACATCACGGCTAATTTAGACATTTATGACCCGGACAGTTATTTTTTTGTTGACTTTAATGTATTATAGATAAAGAAGGAGGTGAGATTTTGGTCAAAAGGATAATTTATTTTTCTCTGGTTCTTATGTTTGTTTTTTTGGGGATATATTCCTCTATCCTATTGGTTTCTAAGGGAATTGTTATTTTACCGGCGGCTGCCAATAATTTTTATTTTGGGTTTTATGCCCTTGGAGGATTGATTGGTTTAATTGTGGGACTTTTGTTGGTGCCCTGGATTATCAGAGGCTCAATAAAGGGTATTTCTGCCATTGAGCAGTTTATTCAGAGGACGCCCACCAATGATTTGTTTATGGGATCAGTTGGTTTGATTTTTGGACTTATAATTGCTAATTTATTAGGCTCTATGTTGAGTTTTTTGGGTACACCGGGATACATTATCAGAGTTTTAGGTACAGTTCTTTTAGGATATCTTGGCATGAGTATCGGAATCAAAAAAAGAGAAGAAATACTTAATTTCTTAGGTGGCATTACTAAGTTTGGCAAAGAAAAAGCTTTTAGGTCAGAGTCAAAACACAATTATAAGCTTTTGGATACCAGTGTAATTATTGATGGCAGGATTTCAGATCTTTGTGATAGTGGGTTTATTGAGGGGATACTTTTGGTTCCGGCATTTGTTCTTGAAGAGCTGAGACATATTGCAGATTCCTCAGATACCTTAAAAAGAAATCGGGGACGAAGAGGACTTGATATTCTTAATAAAATGATGAAGGATCCTTCAATCACCATACAGATTTATGAGAATGTTAAGGGATTGGAAGGACAGTCTGAGGTAGATACCAAGCTTGTTAAGCTGGGTCAAAAATTAGGGGCAAAAATAATGACAAATGACTATAATTTAAATAAAGTTGCCGAGCTGCATGGTGTCAAGGTCCTTAATGTAAATGAATTGGCAAATGCAGTTAAATCAGTAGTATTGCCCGGGGAAGAAATGATTGTCCAGGTTGTCAAGGAGGGCAAAGAATCCGGTCAGGGAATCGGGTATTTGGAAGATGGAACGATGATTGTATTAGATGGAGGCAGAAAATTAATCGGTCAGACGATTGGGGTAATGGTAACAAGTGTTCTTCAGACGGCTGCAGGCAGGATGATATTTGCTAAGCCGCGGTCCTCTGACTCCGTGGATCTTGATAATGATCAGTATTCTCATGAGGTGAATCTGTTTGGCTAAGATTTATGCGGTAATAGCTGCTGCCGGCCAAAGTAGCAGAATGAAAGGGATCAATAAACAGATGTTTTTGCTGAACGGGGTACCTGTACTGGTTCGTTCGCTAAACCTTTTTGAGCATAATGATTCTGTTGATGGAATTATACTGGTGGTGCCACCGGAGCATTTATTAGAATTTAAATCAGAAATATCAAACTGGAATTTCAAGAAGATTAAAAGGGTGGTTTCAGGAGGAAATAATCGCCAGCAATCTGTTTATTTGGGGTTGCTGGCAGTTCCATCTGATTGTGACATTGTTTTGATACATGATGCGGCGAGACCCTTGACCAGGAAAGAGGATATTCAGAGGCTTATCGAAGCAGTTGAGGAGCATGGAGCTGCAATTCTTGCAGTGCCTGCAAAGGATACCATAAAAGAAGTGGACGCTGATGGCCAGGTTGTTAAGACATTGAGAAGAGATGCTCTTTGTCTTGCCCAGACCCCTCAGGGTTTTAATTATAGGGTACTTCTGGC
>JAAXTT010000220.1 GCA_013336365.1 Peptococcaceae bacterium | reverse complement strand
AATTATGACTGTGATTATTCTTATAGTGGCCCCAGGGCTTTTGGGCTTGATAATGGTTATTACCCAAGGGTCTTCAACTATTGGCAGAATTAAGGCAGCTTATATTCAAAAAAAAATAACCGGCTTTCAATTTGTCGATAGTATTATGATTTTCTTAGGGGGCTGGCTTCTGATATTTCCCGGCTTGGTCAGCGGTTTGCTAGGTCTCAGCACATTGCTTCCAAAAATCAGGAGTATCTACTGGGACTTATTAGTTTGCAAAATTGTCAATAAAATTATTCGAGGCAAATTTGGATTCCACATAAGGTAAGATTTCATAAGTCAGTGCAAGCCTATAAATTTAGTTGGCTTATTGAATCCTCTATGTGATATAATGATAAAATATACAAAAACAGAAATCAGAACCAGTCAGACAGTATATTGGTTATAAATGCGTAATATTTCTTGGATAATTTACCGAAAAATAATATTAACTATTGGAGGTTTATAGATATGTATCCTGAAAGGTTTATGAAATATGGTCTTACCTTTGATGATGTTTTGCTTATCCCTGCAGCCTCTGAAATATTGCCTAGAGATGTTGACCTGTCAACTCGTTTAACTAAAAAAATCAAGTTGAATATTCCTTTGATGAGCGCAGGCATGGATACTGTAACCGAATCAAGACTGGCAGTAGCTATTGCCAGGGAAGGTGGAATAGGGGTTATCCACAAAAACATGACTATCGAAAGTCAAGCTCTCAAGGTTGACCGGGTTAAGAGATCAGAGCATGGGGTTATTTCTGATCCTTTCTTTTTGTCACCGGACAAGCTTGTAAGTGATGCATTGCTATTAATGGAAAGATATCGTATATCCGGGGTACCTATAACCCAGGATGGCAAACTGGTTGGAATCCTGACCAATAGAGATTTGCGTTTTGAGAAGGATTTTAACAAGGTAATCAGCACTGTTATGACAAAGGAAAATCTGATTACTGCTCCGATTGGAACTGGTTTGGAGCAAGCAAAGGAAATATTGCAGAAATACAAGGTTGAAAAACTGCCAATTGTTGATGAGGAATTTTTTCTGAGAGGTCTTATAACTATCAAAGATATCGAAAAGGCAATCCAATATCCAAACTCAGCGAAAGACGAAAAAGGAAGACTGGTTGTTGCAGCTGCTGTAGGACTGGGTAACGACACAATGGAAAGGGTAGATGCATTATGTGCAGCTAGTGTTGATGCAATTGTGGTGGACACTGCACATGGGCATAACAGAGAGGTTTTGGATATCGTATACAGGATAAAATCCAGATACCCTGATGTTGGAATAGTTGCGGGAAATGTTGCAACTGCCACCGGAACAAGAGATCTGATTGCAGCCGGTGCCGACTGTATAAAGGTAGGAATGGGACCTGGTTCAATTTGTACCACCAGAGTTGTTGCCGGTACAGGTGTTCCTCAAATAACTGCAATATATGATTGTGCCCAGGAGGCAATAAAGCATGATATCCCTATTATTGGAGATGGTGGAATTAAATACTCAGGTGACATAACCAAGGCTATAGCAGCCGGAGCGGATGTAATAATGGTAGGTGGACTTTTTGCAGGAACTCAGGAAAGTCCGGGAGAAATAGAGATATATCAGGGAAGAAGCTACAAGGTTTACAGAGGTATGGGCTCTATGGGTGCAATGAAGGAAGGAAGCAAGGACCGATATTTCCAAGAAGATCAAAAGAAACTGGTCCCTGAGGGCGTTGAGGGAAGGGTCCCTTATAAGGGTCCCTTATCAGATACTGTATTTCAATTAATGGGTGGTTTAAGATCCGGTATGGGTTATTGTGGTAGCAGAAGCCTTGAGGAACTAAAAACCAAAACCAATTTCATGAGAATAACTCCGGCAGGTCTGCGGGAGAGTCATCCTCATGATGTAACAATTATTAAGGAAGCCCCCAACTACAGCATTAAGTAGAATTACAGAGTTATCTTTTATACTATATAAGCAAAA
>JAAXTT010000109.1 GCA_013336365.1 Peptococcaceae bacterium | reverse complement strand
GGTATAGTATCTCGCTTCCCAGGTGCATTGGTAAATATGGCACAGTATCTTAAAACAGGAACAATTAATTATTTCAGTTTGTTTCTGCTGGTGGTAATTGCTGCAGTGGTTATTGGCGGGATAGTATATGTTCAAGAGGGACAAAGAAGGATACCAGTTCAATATGCTAAGAGGGTTGTCGGAAGACGGGTTTATGGTGGTCAGAACACCCATTTGCCAATCAGAGTCAACCAGGCTGGTGTAATACCGGTAATATTTGCCTCCTCATTGATGATGTTTCCCGAGCAGGTTGCCAGATTTTTCCCAACCAGTAAGGTTGCTTCATGGTATTTAGCCTCATTTGGCTGGGGATCTGTGTTGCATACTATTATTTATGCTCTGCTGATTATTGGTTTCACCTATTTTTATACAGCGGTTATAATGAACCCAGCGGATGTGGCTGACAATATAAAAAAATATGGCGGCTTCATACCTGGAATCAGGGCAGGCAGACCGACTGCTGATTATATAAGTAAGGTTATGGGACGAGTTACTTTGGCAGGAGCGATTTTTTTAGCTATTATTGCAATATTGCCAAATTTTGTTCTGGCAGCTACAAAAATTCCAAACATATATTTTGGTGGTACCTCTTTGCTGATTGTTGTGGGTGTTGCATTGGATACCATGAAGCAGATGGAATCTCATTTGCTTACTCGTAGCTATCAGGGCTTTATTAAATAAGGGGTTGCAATATATGATCACCTTGAAAACTGATAAAGAACTGTCCTATATGAGGGACGCAGGCAGGGTTGTCGCCGGGGTATTCGAAGAGCTGGCAAAGGCAATTAAGCCGGGAGTCAGCACTTTAGAATTAGACACTTTGGCAGAGGATTTTATACTGTCAAAAGGATCCAAACCAGCATTTAAGGGGTTATATGGGTTTCCGTCTACTATTTGTGCATCTGTTAATGAAGAGGTTGTACATGGAATCCCTGGTGACAGAACACTGGCTAATGGTGATATAATAAGTGTTGATGTTGGAGCAGAGGTAAATGGCTTCTTCGGCGACAGTGCCGTTACCTTTCCGGTAGGAGAGGTGGATGCAGAAGCCCAGCGGTTATTGAAGGTTACTGAAGAATCATTGAGCCGAGGAATTGCCCAGGCAGTTGAGGGTAGCCGATTATCGGATATATCTTATGCTGTTCAGAAATATGTTGAGGCAAACAATTTTTCAGTAGTCAAGGATTATGTGGGTCATGGAATTGGTTCAGAAATCCATGAGGCGCCTCAGGTGCCAAATTTTGGCAGACCGGGCAGAGGACCAAGATTACAGGCTGGTATGACATTAGCTATTGAGCCAATGGTGAATATGGGCACTTATGAGGTTCAGACTCTCTCTGACAACTGGACAGTTGTCACCAAGGATATGAAGAAATCAGCTCATTTTGAACATACTATTGCCATAACCAGCGGTAAGCCGGAGATACTTACCCGGCTATAGAAATTGTTGGGAGGTATCTGGTTTGCAGGAGTGCTGGGAACCAGGGCGTTTGGTGATATCTGTTGCAGGACGGGATAAAGGACATACTTATTTGGTACTGCGCAGGCTTGATCATAGTAATGTTCTCGTTGTTGATGGTATAACTCGCAAAGTTACAAAGCCAAAGTGTAAAAATATCAAGCACCTTAAAGCCCATTGGGAATTAGATGTTAATATTAAGGAAAAAGTTGATAAGGGTCTTAGGGTGACTGATTCAGATGTTCAGAAGATAATCAGAGATTTTAAGAGCAGACATCAGTCTTCTGGTCTGTCAGTGGGAAATGCTTAATAACAATGAAAGAATGGCTGAAATTCCTTGTAAGGGGGTTGGATTTAAACTAATGTCAAAGCAGGATGTAATCGAGGTCGAGGGCACCGTAGTTGAACCTTTACCTAATGCGATGTTTAGAGTAGAATTACAGAATGGACATAAGGTACTGGCTCATGTTTCAGGTAAAATACGTATGAATTTCATTCGTATTCTGTCTGGGGACAAAGTTACTGTTGAGTTATCTCCATACGACTTGAGTCGGGGCAGAATAGTTTATCGTTATAAATAGCCTTGTTTTTAAGGGGGTTTTAAAGTTGAAGGTACGCCCATCAGTTAAGCCCATATGTGAAAAATGCAAGATTATTCGTCGTGAGGGCAAGATAATGGTTATTTGTGAAAATCCCAAGCATAAGCAAAGACAGGGATAACCATTAATTATTTGATTTAGCAGGGTTTAAGGGACTCGTCAAAGAATCCCTTGATAAAATTTTGGTTTAAATTAGGAGGTGTGTACAGAGGGATGGCACGTATTGCAGGAGCTGACTTGCCCAGGGATAAGCGGGTGGAAATAGCCCTAACTTATATATATGGTGTTGGTAGAACTACTGCCAACAAAATACTTGAGGAAACTGGAATCAATCCAGATACTAGGATGCGCAACCTTACAGAAGAGGAAATCAATAAACTGCGTGAGGCTATTGAGAAGAATCACAAGGTTGAAGGTGACTTGCGTAGGGAAATTGCTCTGAACATCAAGAGATTGATCGAAATAGGTGCTTACAGAGGCCTTAGGCATCGTCGTGGATTGCCGGTGAGAGGACAAAGAACTAAAACCAATGCTCGTACACGTAAGGGTACTAAGAAAACTGTCGGAGTACGTCGCAAGAAGTAGTGAGGAGGTTGGAAAATGGCACGTCGGGCTGTACGCACGAAAAGACGTGAAAAAAAGAATATCGACCGTGGTGTGGTTCATATCAAGTCTACCTTTAACAATACTATGGTAACGATTACCGATGTTAAGGGAAATGCTTTATCTTGGGCCAGTGCCGGAGGAGTTGGTTTTAAAGGCTCTAGAAAGAGCACTCCTTTTGCAGCACAGCTGGCAGCTGAAAAGGCAGCCAAGGAAGCCATGGAACATGGACTTAAGGAAGTAGAAGTAATGGTTAAGGGGCCTGGTGCCGGCAGAGAGGCAGCAATTCGCTCTTTACAGGCAGCTGGACTGGAAGTTAATTTGATTAAAGACGTAACACCAATTCCCCATAATGGGTGCCGGCCGCCTAAACGCCGGAGAGTATAGGAGGTGCATCTTTTTTAAATGGCAAGATACACGGAAGCTCAGTGCAGGATATGCCGCAGGGAAGGGATGAAACTCTACCTGAAGGGAGACCGTTGCTATTCTGGTAAGTGTGCGGTAGAACGTAAGGGATACCCACCAGGCATGCATCGGCAATCTAGGAAAAAAGTAAGTGAATATGGAACCCAGTTGCGAGAAAAACAAAAAAGTCGTCGCATTTACGGGGTTTTGGAAAAGCAATTCAGGAACTATTTTAAAAAAGCAGAGAACCAGCAAGGTATAACCGGGGAAAATCTTTTGCGTTTGCTTGAGAGACGCCTTGACAACACGGTTTATCGTTTAGGTCTTGGATCATCAAGAGTAGAAGCAAGGCAGCTGGTAAGACATGGCCACTTTACAGTAAATGGTCACAAGGTAAATATTCCATCCTTTTTAGTAAGTGTGGGAGATGTTATTGAGGTTAGAGAGAAGAGCAAAGACTCTCCTCGATTGAAGGAGCTTATGGAAAGGGCCGCAGATAAATCTCTACCGGATTGGCTTGAGTATCAGGCAGAGCCTGCCATTGGCAGCGTAATTGCGCTTCCTTCCAGGGATCAAATAGATTCACCAGTGCAGGAACGACTTATTGTTGAATTATACTCAAGATAAGTCACAGTTTTAAGCGAGTTATTTCGCCCTTTAGGGGAGGTCACCTATATATGTTGGAGATAGAAAAGCCTAAAATTGATTGTACTGAGATGAATGAGGAGAACAATTATGCTCGCTATGTTGTGGAGCCGTTGGAAAGAGGCTATGGAATTACCTTAGGTAATTCCCTGCGTAGGATATTGCTATCCTCTTTACCCGGAGCCGCAGTAGTATCAATAAAAATTGATGGCGTTTTACATGAATTTTCTTCCATACCAGGGGTTAAAGAAGATGTAACGGATATAATTTTAAATCTGAAGCGTCTTTGCTTTAAGATGCATACCGATGAGGAAAAAACTCTTCGCATTGAGGCTAAGGGAGAAGGGGTAGTCCGGGCAAGAGATATTATTCATGATTCGGACATAGATATTTTAAACCCTGATCTTCATATAGCAACTTTGTCTGGAAATTCCAACCTTTATATGGAGCTTACAGTTTCTAAGGGCAGGGGTTATGTTCCAGCAGACAAAAACAAAAGAGGCGACCATATTATTGGTGTTATTCCAGTAGATTCTGTTTTTACGCCGGTTCGCAAGGTAAACTACACCATTGACAATACAAGGGTTGGTCAGAGAACTGATTATAACAAACTGACTCTGGAGGTTTGGACTGATGGAAGCATTAGTCCGGATGAGGCTGTTAGCTTGTCCGCCAAGATAATGGGAGAGCACCTTAGGCTTTTTATCGGCTTGACGGAATCAGCAAATGACGTTGAGATTATGGTGGAGAAGGAAGAGGAACAAAAGGATAAAATACTTGAAATGACAATCGAGGAGCTGGACCTTTCAGTTCGTTCTTATAACTGCTTAAAGAGAGCAGGGATAAATACTGTTGAGGAATTAGTTCAGCGTAACGACGAAGATATGATGAAGGTCAGAAATTTAGGCAAGAAATCATTAGAAGAAGTAATTAACAAGCTCAATGAGTTGGGACTATCATTAAGACGAGAAGAAGATTAAGGGAGTGATATACGGTGAGCTACCAAAGATTAGGACTAACAACTGGTCATAGAAGAGCAATGCTGCGGAACCTGGTCACCTCCCTGATTAAGGAAGACCGCATTAAGACAACAGAAACCCGTGCTAAGGAAGTCAAGAGCATTGCAGAGAAGATGGTTACCTTGGCTAAAAAGGGAGATCTGTCTGCACGTCGGCAGGCTTTGGCCTATATTTATGATGAAGAAGTTGTAAGAAAACTTTTTGAAACATTAGGGCCGAAGTATTCTGAGCGACCAGGTGGTTATACTAGAATTGTTAAGATGGGTCATCGTCAGGGAGATGCGGCACCGATGGCTATTTTAGAATTGGTGTAGAAGACCAGGATCATTATTAACAGTACAGAAGCGGATGGCAGTGGGATTGGCTACATCCGCTTTACCAGTGTCTTGTTTATGTAAGACGTATTAGCT
>JAAXTT010000108.1 GCA_013336365.1 Peptococcaceae bacterium | reverse complement strand
AGTCAGCAGGAGAGGTAAATTTATTCTGATTGCTCTGGAGGGTAATCTGTTGTTGGCGGTTCATTTACGGATGACCGGCAAGGTAATATATACTCGGCCGGGTACCCCGGTAGACAAGCATACCCATGTCTTGATTGGCTTAGACAATCATTTTCAGCTTCAATATTCCGATATTCGCAAATTCGGTCGAATGGCCCTTATTCCTTCAGGGGAAACCAAGCTATGGCCCGGTCTGGACAGCCTGGGAGTTGAGCCTCTCAGCTCGGGTTTTACCGGGGAATTTCTGGAGGAGAAACTGTCCTTGAGGAAAACAAAAATCAAGCCCTTGCTTTTGGACCAGACCCTGGTAGCAGGCTTGGGCAATATTTATGTGGATGAGGCCCTTCACCGGGCAAAAATAAATCCGCAAAGGCCGGCCTCGGACCTGAGCTTTCAGGAGGTTGCAGAGCTTCACTCTTCAATCAGGCGGGTTTTGGAGGAGGCCATCGCCAACAGGGGTACCAGCTTTCGGGATTATGTGGACAGTCGGGGAGACCCAGGCGCCAATCAAATGAATCTCAGGGTTTACGGCCGGGAATCAAAGCCCTGTGTAAACTGCCAAAAGCCGGTCAGCAGAATCAAGCTGGCCGGGAGAAGTACCTTTTTTTGCGAGAAATGTCAGGTTTAGTAGCTATATCTGCTGCAGGAGAAATTGCAGTCGTTGCAGCTTCTGTCTTTGCAGTTTAATTTCTCTACAGCCAGACACTCCGAATCATACAAAGATTCAAGACTTAGGCATTTCTTGCATTTAAAGCAAATACAGGGTAAGGACATGGAAGACCGGCCTCCTCTAATTGGGTTTTTTAAATATATCCTCAAATTTCAAATCCTTGAAGGCGGCTAAAACTCCTTCAATAAATTTTTTCCCCGGCTCCTGTTTTTTATTCAGCACCTTGCAAAGGTAGGAGTGATGGATGTCCATAGCTCTGGAGGCCTGCCGCAGACTTGAATATTGGTTTTTGATAAGGGAAGTCAGCATTTCAGCATCAAGGATATATTTTGACATGACATCAGCCTCTTTTGCGATTATAATAGTAGACAATATAATACCACTAGTGTTTCATATTGTCTACACATTTAGGTTAATTGATTGCCTGTTGCCAATTGTCACCACTGGGAGTATAATCTCCACAGGGGGGACAGAAATTTGGATTTTTCAACCTATCTGAAAGAGATAATAAAAAACAGAGGTTACTCTTATCGCAAGCTGGGGGAGCTTTCCGGAGTCAATCATTCCTATATTTCCAAAATATGTGCGGGAACCTCGGGAACTCCTACTCCGGACATATTGAGAAAGCTTTCTTTCCCGCTTTGCGTACCCTATGAGGAGCTGCTTAGAGCTGCCGGCTATCTTTTTCATGAAGGCAGAAGTCAGTATCCGGGAAAAGGCGATGAGGAGCTTCAGGTCAGGGTTGCCAAGCTTTCCTCTGAGGGAAAACAAAAGCTTTCTGAGTTTTTGGACTACCTGGAGGACCTTGATAAAAAGCGCAGGAAAAAATCTCAGCAGGGCAATTGATTTTAAGAATAAATAATAACCGGGGGTTTGAAAATGAAGGTTGCGTTCCATTTTGATGCTGATCATGAACGATTTGACAGGTATGATGGAATCCCTGTAATTAAAGAGATATTTGATCGGCTGACCCAAGAGCCGGGGGAGCTTTATCTGAAGATTTTTACCGGAAATATCGATGTTCTTGATTATTTGAGAGAAAAGGACAATCGGGAAGAAATCCAAAAAGGAATTTACCGGGCACCTCGTCCGGTCTGGCAGTCCTTAAACCCTAAATTTATGGATTATCTGTATAACAACAAGATTTTTGTAGTCGCCTTTGAGGGGATAAACTCAAGATTCAGAGATATCCTGCATAATACCCTGTTGAATGATGATACCTATTTAGGTGCCCAGCAGCTCCATGAGGCCAATCCTGTGCACTGGATATTATATGGGGCGTCAGTTGTCCCTATGTTCAGGATAAACGGAAAAAAGCTCAGTCTGCTCTATTCTATCGGGCAGGAGTTTGAATGGGACCGGGCCTTGGTAGCAAATCTAAAAAGTGATTTTTCCTTTGAAACTATAGAATTTGAAGAAATCTCGGTTTCTCATACTATCCTGGATAATTACAGCTCCTTTGAGCATGCCTCCAGAGTGGTCAACCTTTCCAATATGCTCTATGACCATCTCAATCTGTTGGCAGATCAGCTGATGCTGAGACTGACCAATCTTGCCCCGGAGCTTTATGGACTGATGTATGACACTATTATCGAGTTTGAATCTCTGGACAAGCCCGGGGGGTTGCAAAAGGCCGCAGTTGCCGGCAAAAATCTGCTGGCTAAGCTGGCAGCTCACATAACAAATCAAAGGGATGACAATCCCGAGGATTATGGGGGAAAAATACTCAGGCATATCTCCGGTCTTGCCGGGGAGAACAGGCAAAACTATCTCCGGAGTCAGTTTCAAGAGATAGATTCCTGTATTTTAAGATTTTCCTCAGAGAATATTGATAATGATCTGGATGCTATTTATCAGGGCGATCGTCTGTTAGTTTGTCTGATTGTTTTTGTCAATGATTTGCTGGAATCCGCAGTTTGATTATTCGAGATTCTCACAGTTTTGGCCATCGTCTTCCAATGCCTGTCTCCTGGCCTCTGCCTTTTGCCTTCTGCATTCCAGCTTGTTTTGGAAATGATCGAATTCCAGGCTGGCAATGCCCAGCAGTGCTGCAACAAAGGTCAATACGTAAAGACCGGAGCCGATTGCCACCCCAAGACCGGCAGTCAGCCAAATGCTGGCAGCTGTGGTTATTCCGGCAATATGATCCTTTTCCTTGAAAATAATGCCTCCGCCAATAAAGCCAACTCCGGTGACAACCTGAGCGGCTACCCTGGCCGGATCGATATTTCTCATCATATCCTCGGCAACGGCTACAGGAAAGCCATATATTCCGGAAAGGGTAAATATTGCAGATCCCAGACAGACCAGTATATGGGTTCTCAGTCCCGCAGGCTTATGCCTAGCCTGTCTTTCCATGCCAAAGATTCCACCTAAAAGGGTAGCGATTAGCAATCGCAGACTTAATTCTATTTCAGGGCTCATCTGATTGCTCCCTCCTGAATATTTCACTTAGTGTATAATGAAGAAACTTGCTTTGTAAACCCCAAACGATATTTTATTCCTTAGTTATTAAAGGAAAAAATATATTTTTCAGTGGACTATAGGCTATAATTAAAAAGTAAATAATATCGGAATTTGGAAATTAAGGCTGAAAAGCATAGGAAAGGGTCGAGAAATGGATAAAATAAGGTTCATTATTTTGGTAATTGGCTCGGTTTTTTTTGCTGCCGGGATGGTTTGGGCAGGTCTGTTGAAGTGGTCCCAGAACCATTCTTTATCGGGAATCCTTTACATAATCTCTGCTGCTGTTATAATAGCTATGTGTGTTTTGGTTTATCTGAGGGAAAAAGACAAGGGATAAACTTTGGATTATAAATCTCAGGCTGGTCAGATAGATAGTTTGGTTTTTTGCCATAGTCTGGTTTGTTGAAGTATGGTCCGGAGATAAAATTGAAAGGTTTTGGTATATTTATTATGGAACAAAGACTACTTAGAAATCTGGCTATTATAGCCCACGTTGACCATGGCAAAACGACCTTGGTAGATGGAATGCTCAAGCAAAGCGGAGTTTTTCATGAAAAGCAGCATGTTCAGGAACGGGTCATGGACAGAAATGATCTGGAAAAGGAAAGAGGCATTACCATTCTGGCGAAAAACACCGCAGTTTTTTTCGGTGATTATAAGCTGAATATTATGGATACCCCCGGCCACGCTGATTTTGGCGGAGAGGTAGAGCGGATTGTGCAAATGGTAGATGGGGTTTTGTTACTGGTGGATGCCTTTGAAGGCACCATGCCCCAGACTCGCTTTGTTTTGCGCAAGGCCTTGGCAGCTAAGCTTGTACCTATTGTGGTAATTAACAAAATCGACCGGATCAATGCCCGTCCGGTTGAAGTAATGGACCAGGTGCTGGATCTATTTATCGAGCTGGAAGCAACTGATGAGCAGCTTGATTTTCCTGTTATCTTTACCAATGCTCGGGAAGGCACGGCATCAGTTGACCCGGAAGTCCCGGGAACGGATTTAAAGCCTTTATTTGAAATGATTGTTGACAGAATTCCTGCTCCGGCAGGGGATCCTGATGCCCATCTGCAGATGGGTGTGACCATGATTGACTATGATTCCTATATAGGCCGTCAGGCAGTAGGCAGAATTATCAACGGAACCATGAAAAGCAGACATGATGTGGCTTTGGTTTCTCCGGACGGTACGATGACAAGACAGAAGCTTTCTGGAGTTTACACCTTTGAGGGTCTGAAAAAGGTCCCGGTGGAGGTTGCTTCAGTTGGAGACATTGTAGTAGTGGCCGGACTGGATGGCATGAATGTGGGCGATACGATAACCGACCCGGAAAACCCTATTCCCTTGCCCTTTGTCAGTATTGATGAGCCTACAGTGGCAATCGGCATTCAGGTAAACAAAAGTCCCTTTGCTGGCCTGGAAGGTGACCATGTTACTTCAAGGAAGCTTTCCGACAGACTGTACAAGGAATTGGAATCTGATGTCAGCATTAGAATTGAAGCCACCAACTCCCCCGATACCTTTTTGGTTTCGGGCCGGGGAGAGCTTCACCTTTCAATCCTGATTGAAACCATGAGGCGTGAGGGTTTCGAGTTTGAAGTGTCCCGTCCCCAGGTTATTCAAAAAATGATCGACGGAGAAATGTGTGAGCCGGTGGAAGAACTGGTAGTGGAAACCCCGGAAGAATTTGTGGGAATTATTATGGAAAGACTTGGCCCCCGGAAAAGTGAGCTGATCAATATGCTCCCTAAGGATGACGGGCAGGTTTATCTGGAATTCCATCTTCCTACCCGGGGACTTTTTGGCTTTCGTTCAGAGTTTCTTACTGACACTAAGGGCATGGGTATTATGCACCATTCCTTCCATCATTATGCCCCTTACCGGGGAGATATCCAGACCAGGCAGAGAGGCTCTTTGGTAGCCTTTGAAACCGGTGATTCCAATGCCTATGGTTTGGAAAATGCTCAGGAAAGAGGAGAAATGTTTATCGGCCCGGGAGTTTCGGTATACAAGGGCATGGTTGT